>NZ_JBJURL010000071.1:0-21933 GCF_046097905.1 Pseudarthrobacter sp. NKDBFgelt
CGATCAGCACCGCCTCTTCGTTGTCACGGACGGCCAGCAGGACGTGGTGCCTGGTCACCTCGAAAAGGTCCTCCAGGAAAGGGAGCGCGATTTCCCGGGCCGCAACCCCCCGGAAGAGCCCGGAAGAGCCACCTGTCACCCAAGGACCCGGCGCCGCCGGTGCAACAGAACGAGGAGCAACAGCTTGAGCAGGATCTTGATTGTCGAGGATGAGGAGTCGTTCAGCGATCCCCTGTCCTATTTGCTGGGCAAGGAAGGCTTTGAGGTGGAGGTCGTGGACAACGGCCTGGACGCCATCACCGAATTCGACCGGAACGGCGCGGACCTGGTGCTGCTGGATCTGCAGCTTCCCGGACTCTCCGGCACGGAAGTGTGCCGCCAGCTCCGCCAGCGGTCCAGCGTTCCGGTGATCATGCTGACGGCCAAAGACGCCGAAATCGACAAAGTGGTGGGCCTGGAACTTGGAGCCGACGACTATGTCACCAAGCCCTATTCCTCCCGCGAGCTCGTGGCACGGGTCAGGGCAGTACTCCGGCGCCAGGGCGAACCGGAGGAACTCGTCTCCTCCACCGTGCAGGCGGGGCCGGTGCGGATGGACATTGAACGCCATGTGGTCAGCGTGGGCGGAGAACAGGTGCTGCTGCCGCTGAAGGAGTTCGAGCTCCTCGAAATGCTGCTGCGCAATTCAGGCCGGGTGCTCACCCGCGGCCAGCTGATCGACCGTGTGTGGGGTTCCGACTACGTGGGAGACACCAAGACCCTGGACGTCCACGTGAAGCGGTTGCGCGGCAAGATCGAGCCGGATCCTTCAGCCCCGCGGTTCCTGGTCACCGTGCGGGGGCTGGGCTACAAGTTCGAGCCGTAAGGCGCCAGCCCTGGCAGCCGGCGGACGTGCCGCAGGACAGGGGACAATTTACGAAAGGCACACAAAAGGAGGGGCCGCGAGGCCCCTCCTTTTGTGTGCTTGGCTGCTTGCGGCCAGCGCGGCTGCCTAGTGGTCGTCGCCCCCGGCGGCTTCTTCGGATTCCGACGGCGACGGGCTGGCGGAGGTGGGTGCAGGAGTGCTCCCGGCCGGCAGGTATTCCTTGTACTCGGGCAGCGTGGTGTCCAGCACGGGAACCTTCACCGTGTTGCTGACGTTGGTGCCGTCTTCGCTGATCTCGACGTCGACGAGCGAGCCCGGGATTCCGCCAGTGGTGCTGAGGATCGCTTCGTCGGAGCTCTCGTTAAGCAGGGTGTAGTCGTTGGCCTTGACCGGAATTTCGGTCTGCGACCCTTCCGCACCGTTGACCGTGAGGGTCACGTCCTGGGAAGAGGAGTTGTACACGGCGCCGATCAGGCGGCCCGGCTGGTCCTCGCCCGCGGAGACGATCAGGATGTTCCGGAGCTGGAGCGGGCCGAGGTCGGCGATGATGCCGTCCGACGCCTGGTACCGGGCGGTGGTCTGCTGGGAATTGGTGTACCCGCAGCCCGACGCCAGCAGGCCCACGCCAAGGGCGGCTGCCGTCAGTGCCAGTTTGCCGCGCTGGGCCCGGGTCATCGCAGTGAAACGCACGTCGCGTACTCCTCAAGAGTCTTGAAACATTAATCACGCATAGCCTATCCGCAAAGCAGGCCAAACGCGGATTCGGCGGTGTCACATCACCCTTCCTTCAGGCCCCTTGCATGCACTATTATCCGTGTTCGTCAAGGGGGTGGAGGGGTCCGATTAGGCCTATTTTCCGCGTATTTCTGCGGTTCCCGGCTCTCTTCCCGGCCGGTCATATGCCTGAATCGTGATAAACTGGTCAGCGGGAAAGGGGAAATGTCCACATGGTATTTGAGGTCGGCGAGACAGTAGTTTACCCTCACCACGGTGCTGCGAAGATTGAAGAAATCAAGATGCGCACCATCAAGGGCGAAGAGAAAATGTATCTCAAGCTCAAGGTGGCCCAGGGTGATCTGACCATTGAAGTTCCAGCAGAGAACGTTGACCTTGTTGGGGTTCGGGACGTAGTGGGCAAGGAAGGCCTGGAGCACGTATTCGATGTGCTTCGTGCCGAGTTCACGGAAGAACCCACCAACTGGTCACGTAGGTACAAGGCAAATCTGGAGAAGCTTGCTTCCGGTGACGTCATCAAGGTTGCAGAGGTCGTCCGCGACCTGTGGCGCCGCGATCACGACCGGGGCCTTTCCGCAGGCGAGAAGCGAATGCTGGCCAAGGCCCGGCAGATTCTGATTTCAGAACTGGCGCTGGCTGAGAAGACCGACGAGGAGAAGGCTGCAAGCGTTCTCGACGAGGTCCTGGCTTCCTAAGAATTGAACCCCGGTGTCACCTATGTGGCACCGGGGCTTCTTTTTGCCCAAAAGCCGCACCTTAAGATTCAACCCCAGGTGCTCAGGCGCCCGCGGCCTGCAGGGACGTAGGCTAGTCCGCATGAGCGAAACACCCACCCGCCCGGTCACCGCAGTGATCCTGGTGGCAGCAGGTTCAGGGCAGAGGCTGGGCTACGGCATCCCGAAAGCCGCGGTGCCGCTGGGCGGCGAACCTATCCTGATGCATGCCCTCCGCGGCATTGTGGCCTCCGGAACCGGCAGCCAGGTGTGCATCGCGCTGCCCCCCGGAGAGGACACGCTCCGCCGGCTGTGCGAGGACTTCCGGCAGGAACTGGCCGACGGCGGTCCCCTCCTTTCCATCGTGGACGGCGGCGCCACCCGGGCAGAGTCCGTCCGTGCCGGCCTGGCGGCCCTGATGGACGGCATAGAGGCAGTGCTGGTGCACGACGCCGCCCGTGCCCTCACGCCGGAGTCGGTCTTCCACCGCGTTACTGACGCACTCGCCGCAGGGGCGGCTGCGGTTATTCCTGCCGTGGCGGTGGTGGACACCGTCAAGACGGTCGCGGCCACCACGGGGAAGGACGCCCACCTGGCGCCGGAAGTGGTGACCGGAACAGCGCCCCGCGAGGAACTCCGTGCGGTGCAGACTCCCCAGGGGTTCCACCTCGACACGCTGCTGAAAGCCCACGAGGCGGCGCGGGGCCTGGACCAGAACGAGTCAGCAGCGGTCACCGACGACGCAATGCTCGTGGAAATGCTCGGAATCCCCGTCCACGTGGTCAGGGGGTCCACCCAGTCCCTGAAAATCACCACTCCGCTGGACCTCATTCTCGCCGAAGGGCTCCTGGAGGGCCCGCTCGGTGCGCGCTGGGTGGAAGGCTAGAAATGGAACCTGCGGAAATGATCATCCCCCGCACCGGCATCGGCCTGGACGTACACGCCTATGCCCCCGAAGACCAGCCCTGCCCGCTGTGGCTTGGCGGACTGCTGTGGCCGGGGGAGCGCGGCCTCGCCGGGCACTCCGACGGTGATCCAGTGGCCCATGCGGCTGCGGATGCGCTGTTCTCCGCCGCCGGGCTGGGGGACCTGGGCACGCACTTCGGAACGGACCGGCCCGAGTTCGCCGGCGCCGCGGGAACCACGCTGCTGGCCGAGGCTGCGCGGATTGTCCGCGCTGCCGGGTTCGAGATCGGCAACATTGCCGTCCAGTTTGTCGCCAACCGGCCCAAGTTCGGGCCGCGCCGGGAGGAATCGCAGCAGGTCCTGAGCGATGCCGCCGACGCGCCGGTGAGTGTCACGGCCACCACCAGCGACCACCTTGGATTCACCGGCCGGGGAGAAGGCATCTCCGCGGTGGCCACCGCTTTGGTGTATCCAAGGCCGCACCTCCCCATCAGCTAATCTGGAGCAGTGACCCTGCGCTTCTATGACACTGCCTCCGCCGAAGTCCGGAACTTCGTGCCCCTCGTCGAGGGCAAGGCCAGCCTCTACTACTGCGGGGCCACGGTGCAGGGCATGCCCCACGTGGGCCATATCCGCTCAGCCATCGCCTTCGACCAGCTCACCCGCTGGCTGACCTACCGCGGTTTTCGGGTCACGGTGGTCCGGAATGTCACGGACATCGACGACAAGATCCTGGCCAAGTCCGCAGAATCCTTCGAAGCCGGCTTCGACTCCGGACCGGACGCGGTCCGCGAGGAAGAGTGGTGGGCACTGGCCTACCGTTACGAACAGGAATTCCTCAAGGCCTACGACACCCTGGGTGTCTCCCGGCCCACCTACGAGCCACGCGCCACCGGCCACATCCCCGAGATGCACGCCCTCATCAGCCAGCTGATCGACCGCGGCCACGCCTATCCCGCACTGGATGGTTCCGGAGACGTGTACTTCGATGTGCGTTCCTGGAGCAAGTACGGCGCACTGACCCGGCAGAACATCGATGACATGCAGGCGGCCCCGGACGTTGAGGCCCAATTCAGCAACAGGAAAAAGGACCCCCGCGACTTCGCCTTGTGGAAGGGCTCCAAAGAGGGAGAACCGACGACGGCGAGCTGGGCCTCCCCGTGGGGCGCAGGCCGGCCGGGCTGGCACCTGGAATGCTCGGCAATGGTCACCAAATACCTTGGCACCGAGTTCGATATCCACGGCGGCGGCCTTGACCTTCGCTTCCCGCACCACGAGAACGAAATGGCCCAGTCCCAGGCCGCAGGCCACCCGTTCGCCAGCTTCTGGATGCACAACGGCATGGTCACCTACCAGGGCGAAAAGATGTCGAAGTCCATCGGCAACACCATCAGCCCGGCCGAGATGCTCGAGCTCGCATCGCCGCGGGTGGTCCGCTACTACCTGGGGCAGGCGCACTACCGCTCCGTCCTGGACTACCGTCCCACTTCCCTGCAGGAGGCCGCTGCCGCCGTCGAACGCATTGATGGGTTCATCAGCCGTGCGGTCCGGGCCCTGTCCGCTGGCGGCGAGTACAGCTTCGCCACCTACGGCACCGTGCCGGAACCATTCGAACGTGCCATGGACGATGACCTTAACGTGCCGCAGGCCCTGGCCGTGCTCCACGAAACGGTCCGGTCCGGCAACACTGCTTTGACTGAAGGGAAGCTGGAGGAGGCGCGGCAGGCCCTGCACTATGTCCACGACATGCTGCGCGTCCTGGGCCTGAACGACGTCGCTTCCGGTTCCGTCGCGGACACCCGGGAATCAGCGGCGTTGTCAGTGTTGGTGGAAGCCCAGCTCTCCGCCCGCGCCGATGCCCGGGCCACCAAGGACTGGACCGCCTCGGACGCCATCCGGGACACCCTGGCCGCCGCCGGCGTGGTGGTGGAAGACGGACCTGACGGTCCCACCTGGAGCCTGAAGCGGGACTGACTGGGTCACCGCCCGCAGGCACTTGGCCCCGGAGCGGGCGATTTTTCCTGGTTCAGTAGACTGGTAGGCAGACTCAGTCAACACAATCAAGGGTGGAACACAATGGCCAACAATGGTCGCCGATCGGTTAAAGCGAAGAAGGGCCCAACCATCGGGACCGGTGGCCACGGCCGCAAGGCCCTGGAAGGCAAGGGCCCCACGCCCAAGGCGGAGGACCGCCCCTACCACAAGGCGCACAAGGCCAAGCAGCTCTCCGAGCGGTCCGCAGCCAAGCGCAACCCGGGCGCCCGCAGCGCCGGGGCAGCCCGGTCCGGCCCCAAGGGCCGCGCCACCGAGGAAGTCGTCACCGGCCGCAACTCGGTAGTGGAAGCCCTGCGCGCCGGTATCCCGGCCAAGGCACTGCACGTCGCCATCCGCATCGAAATGGACGACCGCGTCAAGGAATCGCTGAAGCTGGCCGCCGAGCGCGGCATCCCGCTGCTGGAAACAGGCAAGCCTGAACTGGACCGGATGACCGATGACGCCGTGCACCAGGGCCTGGTGCTGCAGATTCCGCCTTATGACTACCAGGATGCCTACGAACTGGCTGAAGACACGGTCGACAAGTGGAAGAAGGGGCACATCTCCAATGCGCCGCTCTTCGTGGCGCTGGACGGCATTACCGATCCCCGCAACCTCGGCGCCATCATCCGCTCGGTTTCCGCCTTTAGCGGCCATGGCGTCATCGTTCCCGAGCGCCGCTCCGTGGGTGTGACCGCCTCGGCGTGGAAGACCAGTGCCGGCGCCGCCGTCCGCGTACCCGTGGCACGGGCATCGAACCTCAACAACGCCCTGAAGCAGTTCAAGAACATGGGGATTTTCGTCCTGGGCCTGGACGGCGACGGCGACGTTTCCCTTCCTGACCTGACGCTTGCCACCGAACCCGTGTGCATCGTGGTGGGCTCGGAAGGCAAGGGCCTCAGCAGGCTGGTCCGCGAGAACTGCGACCAGATCGTGTCCATTCCCATTGATTCCGCCATGGAATCACTGAACGCTTCCATGGCCGTGGGCATCTCGCTCTACGAAGTCTCCCGGCAGCGGGCAGCCAAGTAGGAGCGGGCGGGCACTTCCCGCTGCAAAGTCCCCTCCCTGAGCAGTACCCGGCGCAGCCAAGTCGTCCGGGCAGGACACGTGCCGCTGGCGGCTAATATTTAGGTGATGGTCATGCCGCTCTTCGACACTGCTTCCACCATGGACGCCTCCACGGCCGTTCCGCTCGGTGTGAGTGTTCCGCGCGCCGATTCGGGAGGCTCACGCCACCGGGCAGGCGGGCGTGCCAACGTGGCCTGCTACGCGCCGGGTGTCTCCAGCCTGGAAATCGCATACATCGCACCTGGCGGGGAGTGGAAGCTCCAGTCGCTGCCCAACGTCACCCATGGCGTCCACCACGGGATCGTTGAGGATCTGCCGTACGGATCCCGCTATGGGTTCCGTACGGCGTCCAGCGAGCAGTCCCTGCCCTTCGCCGTGCCCACCGCGGACGTTGATGACGACGGCGGCCAGCCGCTGCTGCTTGATCCGTACGGCAGGGCCGTGGACCAGCGCGATGGCTTCCTGACCAGCGTGCGCATGGCGGGGGACTTTGACTGGGGAACTGACGAACGCCTCCGGTTGCCGTGGCGCAACACGATCATCTACGAAGCGCACGTCCGCGGACAGAGCATGCTCCACCCCGATGTTCCGGAGGAACTCCGGGGCACCTACGCCGGCATGGCCCACCCTGCCATCATCGAACACCTCACCAGCCTGGGCATCACGTCGGTGCAGCTGCTGCCGGTGCACTTCCACCTGGATGAACCCCACCTGCAGGACCTGGGACTGACCAACTACTGGGGCTACAACACGGCGGCTTTCTTTGCCCTGCATCCCGGCTACGCCACCCGTGCAGCCCAGGAGGCCGGCCCCCACGCCGTCCAGGACGAGTTCAAGGGAATGGTCAAACTCCTCCACGCCGCCGGGCTGGAGGTGATCCTCGACGTCGTCTATAACCACACCGCCGAGGGTGGCCCCGACGGCCAGACGATCAGTTTCCGCGGGTTGGGAGAGCAGGCGTACTACCGGACGGACGGACACGGAAAGTACGTGGACACCACAGGCTGCGGAAACAGCCTGAACTTTGGTGAACCACGCGTGGTCCAGATGGTGCTGGACTCCCTTCGCTACTGGGTGGACGAGTTCCACATCGACGGCTTCCGCTTCGACCTCGCCGTGACGCTGTGCCGGAACGGTGCCAACGACTTCGACCCCCGGCACCCGTTCCTCGTTGCCATCGCCGCGGACCCTGTCCTTTCGGACGTCAAACTGATTGCCGAGCCCTGGGACGTGGGTTACGGCGGGTGGCAGACCGGGCGGTTCCCGGGCGGCTGGGTTGACTGGAACGACCACTTCCGTGACGCGCTGCGGTCATTCTGGCTGGCTGACCGGGCTGCCCTGGAAACCGGGGGCCACGGCGGGTCCCTGGCCAAGCTCGCGGACGGGCTGTCCGGTTCCGCTGCCTTGTTCCAGGCCTCCGGCCGTTCCCGCCTGGCATCGGTCAACTTCATCACTTCCCACGACGGCTTCACGCTCAATGACCTCGTCTCGTTCGACCGCAAACATAATGAGGACAACGGCGAGGAGAACAGGGACGGGCACGGAGACAACCGCAGCTACAACCATGGTGTCGAAGGCCCCACGGAGGACGGCGTCATCCTGGCCAGGAGGGCCCAGTCCCGCCGCAACCTCATGGCATCGCTGCTCATCTCCCTGGGCGTGCCCATGATCACCGCCGGCGATGAGCTGGCGCGGACCCAGCAGGGTAACAACAACGCGTACTGCCAGGACAACCCCATCGCCTGGCTGGACTGGACCCGCACTCCGGAATCCCACGAAATGCTCCGCAGCACCAAGCGGTACATCCGCCTGCGCAAGGAGTTCCTGGCTGCGCAGCCCCACGACTTCCCGGTCCGGGACGAGCAGTCGTACCTCCACTGGTTCGACCAGGACGGCCATCCCATGTCCATGGAACGCTGGAACGATCCCCATCACCGCGTGGTGCAGCTCCTGCTCGGATCCGACAACGGCGCCCTCGCCGGCCTGATGGTGGTGAACGGCAGTAACACCGACGTCCAGATCACCTTGCCCAGGGTCACCGCAAAAGGCACCCACCCGCAGATGTTCGAGCTCCGCCTGACCACCTCGCCGCTCCACGAGCTGCGCCAGGGCGGCCGGGTGGCGTCAGGGGAGAAGGACCTCGTCGAAGCCCATTCCATCAGTATTTACCGCACCTAAGCCCCGGGGACCACAAGAATGCGCAACCGCTCCATCCTGCCCTTGCTGCTGACCGGCCTGGTGGTACTGGCCCTCCTTGCTTTCGGCGGCACCGGTTTCCTGGGCCAGCTGACGGAAGGCGCGACGCCGGAGGCCACCTCCAGCTCCGTGCCTGCGCCGGGTGCAGCTTCCGGACAGGCGGCGCCACCAACCCCGGCCCCGCCCACGGCCGCGCCTGAGAATCCTTCCGGGCTGCCGGAGGTTCGGGAATCTGCGCTTCCGGCCGAGGGCCGCAGGGTTCTCAACCTGATCCGTGCCGGAGGACCGTACCGCTACAGCCAGGACGACCAGACGTTCGGCAACTTCGAACGCGTCCTGCCGCGGCAGGACAGGGGCTACTACCGCGAGTACACCGTGCCAACGCCTGGAGAGTCGGACAGGGGCGCACGCCGCATCGTGTCCGGGGCCGGGGGCGACAAGTACTACACCGACGACCACTACGAGTCCTTTAGGTTCATCGCGGAAGGCAGCTGAGCAAAACCATGAAGATCTACTCCGGTGACACCTGGACCCTGGAGGAGCTGCAGGAACAGGTGGCCGACGCCGGCCGCCGCAGCCTGGTGGTCCCCGCTGCGGACAGCAGGAAAGCGGTTCTGGAAGCATTCGGCGAGGTCCTGGACTTTCCGGAACACTACGGGGTAAACCTGGACGCGCTGAACGATTCACTGCACGACTTTGCGGACAGCATCACGGACAACGGCAATCCTCCCGTTACCGTGCTGTGGCTGGTGGCCGCTCCCTTCCGCAGCGACAGGTCCTTCGGAATCATGTGCGAAATCCTCCAGGACGCTGAGCGCTACGCCGGCAAGGACCTCGCCGTCACCGCCGTCCTGCTCTAGCCAGCCCGCCCGGCACTACTCGCCGCGCTCCTCATGCGAGACGTAGGTGCCCAGCAGGTCCGCTGCCCGGCCGCCGTCGTCCTCTGCTGCCAGGCCTTTGCGCATGTTCGCCGCCTTCTCCCTGCCGGCAGGGAACGGCGGCAGGAGGGGGACCTCGGGGTCCGTGAGTACTTCAATCACCACGGGGCGGTCCGACGCGAAGGCACGTTCCCAGGCGTCCCCGATCAACTCCGGATCCTCTACCCGGATGCCTGTGAGGCCCAGCAGGTCGGCGTAGCCGGCGAACGGGAAGTCAGGAAGTTCCTGGCTTGCGGCGAACCGTGGTTCGCCCTCCGACTCCCGCTGCTCCCACGTCACCTCCGTGAGCTCCCGGTTGTTGAACACACAGACCACAAACCGGGGATCCGTCCACTGCCGCCACCGGTGGGCCACCGTTACAAGTTCGGCGATGCCCGCCATCTGCATGGCGCCGTCGCCGGCCAGGGCCACGACCGGACGGTCCGGGTGGGCGAGTTTTGCCGCAATACCGTAGGGGAGGGAGCACCCCATGCTGGCCAGCGTCCCGGACAGGTGGGCCGGGACACCCGGCGGGAGCACCAACTGCCGGGCATACCAGTAAACGCAACTGCCGACGTCGATACTCAACAAGGCGTCACCGGGCAGCCGTCCGGTCAGCTCGCGGACCACCCGTTCAGGATTCACCGGTACGGCCGGCACGGCCGCCCGTTCCTCAGCCAAGGCCCGCCAGCGGGCAACTTCCTGCTCAACGTCCGTTTGCCACTGCCCGCGGGGACGCGGGCGCAGCCGCGGCATCAGGGCCTGGAGCGCCAGCGCCGCATCACCCGCCAGGCCAACCTCAACCGGGTACCGGTTGCCGATCTTCCGCTCGTCAATGTCGATCTGGACGGTGCGCGCTGCCCCGGGCGGCGGATAGAACTCAGTCCAGGGATCGTTGGAGCCAACAATGAGCAGCGCATCGCAGTTGCCGAGCAGGTACGCGCTGGCGGTGGTCCCCAGGTGTCCCATGGTGCCCGCGGCGAAGGCAAGGGTCTCGTCCACATAGGGCTTGCCCAGCAGGCTGGTGGCAATTCCGGCGCCCAGCATTTCCGCGATTGCCACAACCTCCCTGGAAGCATGCCGAGCTCCCTGGCCCACCAGCAGCGCAATGCGCTGCGAGGAGTTCAGCAGTGCTGCCGCCGCCTCCAGGTCCTTGTCCCGGGGAGTCTTGGCAGACGTGCTCCACGACGGTGCGGTGACCACAATGCCGTGCTCCTGGTCCAGTTCCGGCGCCGGGGCGGACTGGATGTCATGCGGAACAATGACCACGCACGGCGAGGAGGTCGCCTTGGCGGTGCGGAACGCCCGGTCCAGGACCATCGGCAGCTGTTCCGGAACGTTGACCTGCTGGACAAACTGGGCCGCCACATCCTTGAACAGGGACATGAGATCGATTTCCTGCATGTAGGCCGAGCCCAGCACCGTGCGGCTCTGCTGCCCGACGATCGCCACCACCGGAACGCCGTCGAGCTTGGCGTCGTAGAGCCCGTTCAGCAGGTGCACGGCACCAGGCCCCTGGGTGGAGGTGACCACCCCCACCCCGCCGGTGTACTTGGCGTGGCCCACTGCCATGAACGCAGCGGTTTCCTCGTGCCTCGCCTGCACGAACTCAACGCGTCCTTCGGCCCTTCGCAGGGCACCCATGAAGCCGTTGATCCCGTCCCCGCTGTAGCCGAAGACCCGGTTGACTCCCCACGTGCTGAGGCGCTCCACGATGAGGTCGGCCACCGTGCGTTCGGTCATGAGGTCCTCCCCGGGTGGTCAGGCACTGGGCGTAGGTGCTTGCTGTTGTCTAGGCGTTGACGATCAGTCCCAGTTCGGCTTTGGAGGCGAGGGCGTCGTGCCGCGGCAGGACCCGGACGGTGTACCCGAACGGTCCTGAGCGGTCAATCACCAAGGAACCGCTGAACAGGTGGCGCCCGCTGCCCAGGTCTTCCTGCATCTTCAGCTCCATGACCGTGATATCCGTGAGGCTGTCGCTCTCCTCGGCCCGGCCATAGGCCACTTCGACGGAGACGTCCTCCGGGGTGAGGTTGTGCAGGGCCACATAGGCGTTGACCTGGAGGATGTCCCCGATCTGGGGATCCTCGGACACACCAACAGAGTCCACGTGCTCCACGTGCACCAGCGGCCAGGCCAAACGTACCTTCGCCGTCCAGGCCGCCAGGGTGCGGGCCTGCGAGTAGGAGTTGTGGGAGGCGCTCCGCCCCGCCTCCGCGGCCGGGCGGTAGAGGATGTTCACGTAGTCGCGCAGCATGCGTTCCGCGGAAACTGCCGGTCCAAGGTGCGAGAGGGTGTGCTTGATCATGGACACCCAGTGCGTCGGCACCTTCTCTGCCTCCGATGTCGAGGGCCCCGCAGCACCAGCACCCGCGGACACCGTGCTCCCGTAGAAGCGCGGGGCAACCTGCGTTTCCAACAGCTCGTACAGCGCGGCGGCCTCGATGTCGTCCCGTTCCTCCGGGGACGCGCCGTTGTTGGCGGTGGGAATCGCCCAGCCGTTCTCGCCGTCGTACATCTCGTCCCACCAGCCGTCCAGGACGGACAGGTTCAGCGAGCCGTTGAGCGCCGCCTTCATGCCGGAGGTGCCGCATGCTTCCAGGGGCCGCAGCGGGTTGTTCAGCCAGACGTCACAGCCGGGGAACAGTGTGCGGGCCATGGCGATGTCGTAGTTGGGCAGGAAGGCGATCCTGTGCCGGACAGCAGGGTCGTCCGTGAAACGGACCAGGTCCTGGATCATCTTCTTTCCGGCGTCGTCGGCGGGGTGTGACTTGCCCGCGATGACCAGCTGGATGGGATGTTCCTTGTGCAGCAGGAGCGCCTTGAGCCGTTCCGGCTCGCGCAGCATCAGGGTGAGGCGTTTGTAGGTGGGCACGCGCCGGGCAAAGCCGATGGTCAGGATGTCCGGGTCCAGGACCTTGTCCGTCCAGCCCAGCTCGGCATCTGCCGCGCCGCGTTTCTTCCAGGCAGCGCGGAGGCGGAGGCGGACATCGTCAACCAGCGCTGACCGCATCTCACGCCGGAGCGCCCATACGTCCGCATCGCTGACGTTGTAGGCGAGGTCCCAGCGGCCGTTGGCTTCGGCCTCGCTGCCGAACTGGTCCCGGGCCAGCTTGGAGATGCGGCTGTCCACCCAGGTGGGCACGTGCACCCCGTTCGTCACCGACGTGATGGGCACCTCGGAGTGGTCGAAGCCCGGCCACAGCGCGGAGAACATGCCGCGGGAGACCTCCCCGTGCAGCTTGGCCACGCCGTTGGCGCGCTGGGCCAGGCGAAGGCCCATGACGGCCATGTTGAAGACTGAGGGGTTGCCGTCAGCATAGTTCTCACGCCCCAGTTCCAGGATGCGGTCCACCGGCACGTCCGGTGCCAGGCCAGCCTGGAAGAAGTGGTGGATCTGGGCGATCTCGAACCTGTCAATGCCTGCGGGAACCGGCGTGTGCGTGGTGAACACGGTGGAAGCCCGCCCGGCGGCAAGGGCTTCGTCAAACGTCAGCGACTGCTCCCCGGCCATGAGTTCCTGGATGCGTTCGATGCCCAGGAATCCGGCGTGCCCCTCATTGGTGTGGAACACCTCCGGAGCGGCAGTGCCGGTGAGCTGCTGGAAGGCGCGCAGCGCCTTGACCCCGCCCATGCCGAGCAACAGTTCCTGCTGCAGCCGGTGGTCTCCGCCGCCGCCGTAAAGGCGGTCGGTGATGCTGCGGGCGGCGTCGTCGTTGCCTGGCACGTTGGAGTCCAGGAGCAGCAGGGGAACGCGTCCGACGTCGGCGCGCCAGATGTGTGCCAGCAGGCGCCTGCCGTTGGGCAGGGGGAGTGCGATCTGCAGGGGACGGCCGATGCCGTCCGCGGAAGGCTCGCGCAGCAGTGTGAGCGGCAGGCCGTCCGGGTCCAGGACCGGGTAGGTCTCCTGTTGCCACGCGTCCCGGGACAGTGACTGCTTGAAGTAGCCCGCCTGGTACAGCAGGCCCACACCGATTAGCGGCACACCCAGGTCCGAGGCTGCCTTGAGGTGGTCGCCGGCCAAAATCCCCAGCCCGCCGGAGTACTGCGGCAGCACCTCGGTGATGCCAAACTCCGGGGAGAAGTAGGCGATCGACGCAGGCGCATCAGGGCCCAGGCCCTGGTACCAGCGCGGTTCCTCAAGATAGCGGTCCAGGTCCTGCTCAGCTGCCCGTACCCGCTCCACCACAGAGCGGTTCGCAGCGAGCTGCTGGAATTCCTCGCGGCTTACCATCCCCAGGAAGCCCACCGGATCCTGGCCGCTTTCTTTCCAGAGGCGGGGGTTCAATCCCTCGAAAAGTTCCCTCGTGGGGCGGTGCCAGGACCAGCGCAGGTTGCTTGCCAGTCGGGCCAGCGGGCGGATCGGTTCGGGGAGGACTGTACGGACGGTAAATCTGCGGATTGCCTTCACCTGCGTCACACTAACCGACAACCTGCGCGGCTGGAACCAGCTTCGGGTTTCTTTTGGGTAAATGACAGTTGGCACCAAGGAAATGACGACTGACGCGCCGAATTTAGTGCGCAGGCTTAGCATTCCTGCCCATTTCTCGCTAACGTCGAGCTTGTGACGACTACATCAGGAACCAGTGCCGCATCAATGGAAATGTCGAAAGGCCCCATCACTGACGGGCTGCGGTTCGGACGATTTCCGATCACCGCCGTGCAGCCGGTCGTGGAGGATGGCAAGTTCCCTGCCAAAGCCCTGCCGGGCGAAGGAATCGTGGTGGGAGCCACCGCCTTCCGCGAGGGACACGACCAGCTGGGCGTCAGCGCCGTGCTCTTTGACCCCGAAGGCAACGAACGCCAGCGGGTCAGGCTCGCACCGCCGCGCGGGGAACGCGGGATGGGGACGGACCGCTGGGAAGGCGTGCTCACGCCGTCGGACGCCGGTGACTGGTCCTTCGCGATTGAAGCCTGGCACGACCGCTACGGTACCTGGCACCACAATGCCGAGGTGAAGGTGGACGCCGGGATCGATGTGGAGCTCATGCTTGCCGAGGGTGCCGCGTTGCTCCATGAAGCTGCCGGGGACGACACCCGCAGCGAGTGGGACAGGGGCGTCCTCCGCGAAGCCGCCGACAAGCTGGCGGACCCTTCCCTCAGCACGGAGGAGCGCCTCGGTGCCGGATTCAGCCACGCGGTCACCGGCGTTGTCGCGCACCAGCCCATCCGTGAACTGGTGACCGTCTCCCGGCGGTTCCCCCTGCTGGTTGAGCGTGACCTCGCCGGGCGCGGTGCCTGGTACGAGTTCTTTCCCCGCTCCGAAGGTGCCGTCAAGGACCACACCACGGGAGCCTGGACTTCAGGCAATTTCCGCACCGCTGCCGAGCGTCTTGATGCTGTGGCAGCCATGGGCTTCGATGTCATCTACATGCCGCCCATCCATCCGATCGGCGTGCAGCACCGCAAGGGTCCCAACAACACGCTGATCGCAGGCCCGAACGATCCCGGCTCACCTTGGGCCATCGGGGCAGCGGAGGGCGGCCACGACGCCATCCACCCCGACCTTGGCACGTTCGAAGACTTTGATGCCTTCGTGGCGCGGGCCAACGGGCTGGGCCTGGAGGTGGCCCTGGACCTTGCGCTCCAGGCCGCTCCGGACCACCCCTGGGTGCAGTCCCACCCCGAGTGGTTCACCACCCGAGTGGACGGCTCTATCGCCTACGCGGAAAATCCCCCGAAGAAGTACCAGGACATTTATCCGCTGAATTTCGACAATGATCCTGAGGGCCTCTCAAACGAAATTCTGCGGATTGTGCTGTTGTGGGTAAGCCACGGCGTAAAGATTTTCCGGGTGGATAACCCGCATACCAAGCCCGTCTGGTTCTGGGAATGGCTAATTGCACAGGTCAACAAAGAGGTTCCCGGGGTGGTTTTCCTGGCCGAGGCCTTTACGCGGCCGGCCATGATGCACGCCCTTGGCCGCGCAGGGTTCCAGCAGTCCTACACCTACTTCACCTGGCGCAACACCAAGAAGGAAATTGAGGCGTATTTTACGGAAGTAAGCCACGAGTCGCCTGCGTTCTTCCGCCCCAACTTCTTCGTCAACACCCCGGACATCCTCACGGAATACCTGCAGTTCGGCGGGCCTGCGGCGTTCAAGATCAGGGCCGCGCTGGCGGCAACGGCCAGCCCGTTGTGGGGCGTCTACGCTGGCTACGAACTGTACGAGCACGTGGCCCGGCCCGGCGCGGAAGAGTACATCGACAACGAAAAGTTCGAGTACAAGGCACGTGACTGGGACGCCGCGGCGCACTCCGGCCGGACCCTTGGCCCGTACATCACCAGGCTGAATGAGATCAGGCATGCCCACCCGGCGCTGCAGGACCTGCAGAACCTGACGGTCCACCACAGCACCGACGACGCCACGGTGGTCTACTCCAAGCACAAGACCCTTCCGGACGGGTCCAAGGACACCCTCATCATCGTGGTGAACGTTGATCCGCATGGAACAAGGGAAAGCACCGTCTCGCTTGACCTGCCCGCGCTGGAACTCGACCCCCAGGACCTGACCCACAATGGAGGCTTCCACGTGGATGACCTCGTTTCCGGGGAGAGCTGGGAATGGGGCGAGTACAACTACGTCCGCCTTGACCCGCATGTCGAGCCCGCACATATCCTTCGCGTGAGGAGAATGCATCAGTGAATTTCAACCCGCAGGGTTCCGGCCAGCATTTCACCCCAAAGAGCACGTTTGAGTTAAATGCGCCGGGCCTGCAGCATGATCCGCTGTGGTACCGGAAGGCGGTGTTCTACGAGGTACTTGTGAGGGCCTTCGCGGATGCGAACGGCGACGGTTCAGGCGACTTCTCCGGACTCATCGACAGGCTTGACTACCTCCAGTGGCTGGGTGTGGACTGCCTGTGGCTGCCGCCGTTCTTCCAGTCGCCTCTGCGCGACGGCGGCTACGACATCTCGGACTACAACTCGGTCCTGGACGAGTTCGGCACCATCAGCGACTTCAAGCGCCTGGTGGCGGAGGCCCATGCGAGGGGCGTGCGGGTGATCATCGACCTGCCCCTCAACCACACCTCGGACCAGCACCCCTGGTTCCAGGAGTCGCGGAAGGACCCGGACGGCCCCTACGGCGACTTCTACGTCTGGAGCGATACCGACGAGAAGTACCAGGACGCGCGCATCATCTTCGTGGACACCGAGGAATCCAACTGGACCTTCGACCCCATCCGCCGCCAGTTCTTCTGGCACCGGTTCTTCAGCCACCAGCCGGACCTGAACTTCGAGAACCCCAAGGTCATCGAGGCGCTGTTCGATGTTGTCCGGTTCTGGCTCGACCAGGGCATCGATGGATTCCGTGCCGACGCCATCCCCTACCTGTTTGAGGAGGAAGGGACCAACTGCGAGAACCTTCCGGCCACGCACGAGTTCCTCCGCAAGCTCCGCACCATGGTGGACGAAAGCTACCCCGGCCGGGTCATCATTGCCGAGGCCAACCAGCCGCCGAACGAAGTGGTGGAGTACTTCGGGACGGAGGAAGAGCCAGAATGCCACATGGCCTTCCACTTCCCGATCATGCCGCGCCTGTACTACGCGCTGCGGGACCAGAAGGCCGCCCCCATTATCGAAACCATGCACGACACCCCGGAAATCCCGGACGGGGCACAGTGGGGCACCTTCCTGCGGAACCATGACGAGCTCACGCTGGAAATGGTCACGGCCGATGAACGCGCCGCAATGCTGGGCTGGTACGCCCCGGACCCGCGCATGCGGGCCAACATCGGAATCCGGCGGAGGCTCGCGCCCCTTCTGGACAACTCCCGCGCCGAAATCGAACTGATCAACGCGCTCCTGCTTTCGCTGCCGGGCAGTCCGTTCCTCTATTACGGGGACGAGATCGGGATGGGGGACAACATCTGGCTTGAAGACCGCGACGCCGTCCGCACGCCCATGCAGTGGAACCCGGACCGGAACGCCGGCTTCTCCAACGCGGATCCGGGCAAGCTCTACCTGCCTCCCATCCAGTCCCTGGTGTACAACTACGCCATGGCCAACGTGGAAGCAGAGGCCGCCCATTCAGGGTCACTGCTGCGCTGGACAAGGCAGATCCTTAGTGTCCGCAAGAACCACCCGGCGTTCGGCCTGGGCGCCTTCAAACACGTTGAGGCGGACCATGACGCCGTGCTGGCCTATCTCCGCGAGCTGCCCAAGGACAATTCGGCCGGCGTCGACGGGGAGGCCATCCTGTGCGCGTTCAACCTCTCCCAGCATCCGGTGGCGGCCCAGTTGCGGGTCCCGCAGTTCGCCGGGCGCGGGTTGCGCGACGTCTTCGGCGGCCAGCCGTTCCCCGGCATCAGCGAGGACGGAACCCTCACCCTGACGCTCGGCAGCCACGACTTCTTCTGGCTGCGGATCCGTTCAGCAGCTTCCAACCCATCGTCTCCGTACACGCAGGCGATGCCGATTCTGTCGATCGAGAACTGATATGAACCAGCCCATACTTACCCCCGCCCTTACCGCCCTGCTCCAGGAATGGCTGCCACGGCAGCGCTGGTTCCCGGTCAAGACGCCCGACTTCGAGATGTCCCAGGCCGGCAGCCTCGGGCTGGAAGATCCGTCCGGCCACGCCGGGCTGGCAGTGTTCCTCCTTCGCGTCACCACACAAACGCCCGACGGCGGCACCCGGACCGCCGTCGTCCAGGTTCCCTTGAGCTTCCGGCACGCGCCGGCAGCCGGGATGGAGCGGGCGCTGGTTGGCCAGGCCGCCGGGATGGACCCGTCCAGGACCTGGGTCTACGACGCCGTCCACGACCCCGACTTCGTGGGCAGCTGGCTGGAACTCATCCGGCAGGAGGAAAAGGCACCCAACGGCACTGCGGCAGGCTTCCGCGCCCCCGGGGAGCTCCGGCTCCCTACTGCCCGCGGAGTTGTGAAAGTGCTGTCCGGTGAGCAGTCCAACAGTTCAGTCATTGTGGACGACGGCGACTCCGCGGCGATCGTGAAATTCTTCCGCGTGCTTTCGGAGGGTACGAATCCAGAGGTTGAGGTGGGTGCCGCCCTCACGGCTGCAGGCACTTCCGAAGTTCCAGCCACCCTTGGCTGGGTGCGCGGCGAGTGGCTCGGCCAGGGCATGCCCGCGTCCACAACGGCCAGGGCGCCCCGGTATGTCCAGGGCGAGCTGGCGGTAGCGCACGAGTTCCTGGCCGGCGGCCGCGATGCATGGCGCCTTGCTGTTGATGCCGCCCGCTCGGGCACCGACTTCACGGCAGAAGCGCATGCCCTGGGTGCAGCCACGGCCACTGTGCACCAGCGTCTGGCCCAGGCTCTGGGGCATTCCGCCGAGCCGCAACCCGGACAGGTCATTGCGCCCGCAGTAGCCCAGCGGGTCCGCCAGGCGTGGGCAGAAGCCGGTGCCGCCGTCGGACCTTACGACGACGCCTTGAACACGCTCCTGGACCGCCTTGACCATGCGCCCGCCGGCGCGCTGCAGCGTATCCATGGGGACCTCCACCTGGGCCAGATACTCCAGGTTCCCGGGCATGCGGGAAGCCCTGCTCGATGGGCCATCCTCGATTTCGAGGGTGAACCGCTGCGGCCCGTCGCCGAGAGGAACGTCCCGGATGTTCCCCTGCGGGACGTCGTCGGCATGCTGCGGTCCTTCGACTACGCGGCCGGCGCGGCCCAGCGCGAACAGGAGGGCGCGCAGGTGCCGGCAGGCTGGGTTGACGACTGCGCGGAGGCCTTCCTGGCCGGGTACGCGGGGGTCACTCCCGGAACGGTGGACAGGGAGTCGCCGCTCTTTGTGGCATTGTGGCTGGACAAGGCACTGTACGAAGTAGTTTATGAAATGCGTAACAGGCCCGACTGGCTGGCGATCCCCGTGAACGCCTCCAGGCGGCTCCTGGGCAGCAATGGCGCCGGCGGAAACGCCGGGGCAGCATCGGAAGGTAACGAAATGACAGGCTCAGCACAAACTGACCGGCCGGGGGTGCCGCTGAAGGTCGACGAAGGCACCCTTGGCAGGATCGCCAACGGTGAACACCACGCCCCCCACTCGGTGTTGGGCGCGCACCTTGACGATTACGGCCACGTCACTATCCGTACGGTGAAGCACCTCGCGGAAGGAATCTCCGTCCTCACGCCGGCAGGCGAGGTCCCGATGGAGCATGAGGCACACGGCGTGTGGGTTGCCGTCCTCGAGCCGCTGCAGCAGGGACACGTTCCCGACTACAGGCTCTCCGTCACATACCCGGGCGCGGATCCGGTCACCGTGGACGATCCCTACCGCTACCTGCCCACCGTGGGCGAAGTGGACCTGCACCTCATCGGTGAGGGCCGCCACGAGAAACTGTGGGAAGTCCTCGGCGCCCACGTCCAGCATTACAAGTCCGCGATGGGCGATGTGGACGGTGTCTCCTTCGCAGTCTGGGCGCCCAACGCGCAGGCTGTCCGGGTCAAGGGCGACTTCAACGCCTGGGACGGCCGGGAAAACTCCCTTCGCTCGCTGGGCTCCTCGGGAGTGTGGGAAATCTTCGTCCCTGGTGTTGTAGTAGGGGCGTGCTACAAGTTCGAAATCCGGACCAAGGCCGGCCACTGGGTGGAAAAGGCCGACCCCCTGGCCTTCGGAACCGAAGTGCCGCCGTTGACTGCGTCGAGGGTGGTGGAGCCTTCCTACGCCTTCAAGGACCAGGAGTGGATGGAGGCCCGCGCCCAGCGGGACCCGCACAATTCGGCAATGAGCGTCTACGAGGTTCACCTCGGTTCCTGGCGCCTGGGCCTTGGGTACCGGGAACTGGCCAAGGAACTGGTTGAGTACGTCAAGTGGCTCGGGTTCACCCATGTGGAGTTCATGCCCGTGGCCGAGCACCCGTTCGGCGGGTCGTGGGGCTACCAGGTCACCTCCTACTTTGCGCCTACTTCACGCTTCGGCCACCCCGATGAGTTCCGCTACCTGGTGGACACCCTGCACCAGGCGGGCATCGGCGTGCTGCTGGACTGGGTTCCTGCCCACTTCCCCAAGGACGCCTGGGCGCTTGCCCAGTTCGACGGCGAGCCCCTGTACGAGCACGCGGATCCCAACCTGGGCGAGCACCCGGACTGGGGCACACTGATCTTCGACTTCGGACGCACGGAAGTCCGGAACTTCCTGGTGGCCAACGCCCTGTACTGGCTGGACGAGTTCCACATCGACGGCCTGCGCGTGGACGCTGTGGCTTCCATGCTGTACCTGGACTACTCCAGGGAAGAAGGGCAGTGGCAGCCCAACCGCTTCGGCGGCCGGGAAAACCTGGAGGCAATCTCCTTCCTGCAGGAAGTCAACGCCACGGTGTACAAGACCCACCCCGGAGCTGTCATGATCGCCGAGGAGTCCACGGCGTTCCCCGGTGTTACCGCGCCGACCAGCCACGGCGGGCTGGGGTTCGGCCTGAAGTGGAACATGGGCTGGATGCACGACTCCCTCAAGTACGCCTCCGAGGAGCCGATCAACCGCAAGTGGCACCACGGAACAGTCACCTTCTCGTTGGTCTACGCCTTCACGGAAAACTTCCTGCTGCCGATCAGCCACGACGAGGTAGTTCACGGCAAGGGCTCCATGTTGCGCAAGATGCCGGGCGACCGTTGGCAGCAGCTTGCCAACCTGCGTGCATTCTTTGCATACCAGTGGGCGCACCCGGGCAAGCAGCTCATCTTCATGGGCACGGAATTCGGCCAGGAAGCGGAGTGGTCAGAACAGCACGGGCTGGACTGGTGGCTCGCAGACATCCCGGCACACAAGGGACTGCAGCTGCTGACCAAGGACCTCAACGAGCTGTACGCATCCACCCCTGCGCTCTATACCCGCGATAACGAGCCGGGCGGCTTCCAGTGGATCAACGGAGGAGACGCCGACCGGAACGTCCTCTCCTTCATCCGCTGGGACAAGGAGAACAACCCGCTGGTCTGCGCCATCAACTTCTCGGGAGCACCCCACGTTGGCTACACCCTTGGTGTACCTGAAGCCGGGGCCTGGACGGAAGTGCTGAATACAGACGCAACAACCTACGGCGGATCCGGTGTCCTCAACTCCGGTGAGCTGAAGGCTACGGACAAGGGGCAGGACGGACAGCCGGCAACACTCAGCGTCACGTTGCCACCGCTGGGCGCCGCCTACTTCAAGCCCGGCGCTTCTGCCGCAAGTTAGCCCTTGCTCGTGGGAAGGCCCGGAATCCGCGTGATTCCGGGCTTTTTCACGCCCTGTTGGCGGGGTGCGGGGGAGGGTTCGTTGCCCGGTTGGCCTTCTGGAAAAAGTGGTGGTAGAGTTTATTTCCGCGCTGCTCCACGGAGTCAGACGGAAAAACCGACACTCAAGCCCCTGGCTAAAGAGAGTCGCGGACGCCGGTTTGACAAGTGATGAGTTAGCCGGTAAGTTTGTGAAGTTGCTCCGGAGCGATCCACGGTGTTTTTATGCTGGTGGTGGTGCCGGGTGTGTCTGTTGTTTGAGAACTCAATAGTGTGCCAAGTTTGTTGATACCAATTGTTTTAGTGATTGGTTGAATTGACC
>NZ_JBJURL010000072.1:0-21754 GCF_046097905.1 Pseudarthrobacter sp. NKDBFgelt
ACCCGGGCAGTACAGATAGTGATGGTGCGAGATGCACTCCTGCAGCCGCCGCCCGATCGCCCTCACCTGGGCGGTCCCGGATCGGGCCGCTGCTGCCCTCCGGGTACGGGCCGTTCCTGGCCCTGTTCCGGACTTGGGGACTGGCTGCGCGCTCCGCCGCTGGTGGGGTTGTCGCCAGGGCTGCCGGACTCAGTGGGCTGGCTCGATTGCGACGTGCTGCTGGCCGCCGGCTCATCACCACTGCCGGTTGCCAGGCACGCAGACAGCAGCAGCGCCAGGGTGACCGCCCAGGTGAGGGCGATCGGGCGGCGGCTGCAGGAGTGCATCTCGCACCATCACTATCTGTACTGCCCGGGTTCCAGCCTTGGGTAGGGTCCCGGCGGCCACGGAAGGCATGGACCGTCAGGCGATCATTGCGTCCACTGGAATTAGACCTTCCAGGCGTTACAGCGGCGTTACTGCCGGCGGACAGCGAACGACGGCGGTGCGGGCCGCCGAAGCAGCCCCACCAGGGGTGCCTCCAGGGCGGAGTCCGCAGCGCCGCCGTCGTCCGTTGGCTGGTTGCGTTGCCCTAGAGGGCAGGCTCGCGCCGCCGCCGGAACACCATGCGGAGGTTGTCCCGGAAACTCAGGCTGCTCCGCCGGCTCACCACGACCACGGCGGCCACGGCCGCCAGCAGCACGATGATCCCGCCTGCCGCCACGGCCCAGCGCGCGCCGAACTCCGAGCCGATCCAGCCCATCAGGGGAGCGCCCACGGCGGTTCCGCCCTGGAGCACGGCAAGGTACAGGGCCAGCACCCGTCCGCGGAACTGGGGCTCCACCGAGAGCTGGATGCTCGTGTTGCAGCTGTTCAGGAAGGTGATTGAGGCCAGGCCCACCGGGATCAGGACTGCGGCATACAGCCAGAACGACGGCGACACGCTGCCAAGGAGGGTGAAGGCGCCAAGCCCGAGCGCCCCGCCCAGCAGGAACCTCAGCCGGGGACTGGCCCTGCGGGCGGCAAGGAGCGCTCCGGCCAGGGTGCCCACCGCCATGATGGAGCCCAGCAGACCGAATTCGCCGGCGCCCACCCCGAACTCGGTGGTGGCCATGAGCGCGTTGATGATGGGGAAGTTCATCCCGAACGCGCCGAGGATGCCCACCAGGACCATGATCAGCACCAGGTCCGGCCGGTTGCGCACATAGCGGACGCCTTCCGCCACCTGGTGCTTGCCCTTGCTGGCCGGCGCGGCGGGAGCGAGCTCCGAGGCCCGGATCCGGAACAGCGAGATGATGACGGCCCCAAAGCTGGCTGCGTTGAGCAGGAACACCGGCCCCGTCCCCACCCAGGCGATCAGCACGCCTGCGATGGCCGGGCCGGTAAGCCTGGCCGTGTTGAAGGACGCGGAGTTCAGTGCCACCGCGTTGGAGATGTTGTCCTGGCCCACGAGTTCGGAGACGAAGGCCTGCCGGGAGGGGGCATCCACGGCGCTGGCAATTCCCAGGCACAGGGCGGCCACGTAGGCGTGCCACAGTTCGGCGGTACCGGTGACCACCAGCAGCCCCAGCGCCAGGCCGGTCAGGCCCATGGCCAGTTGCGTCCACAGCAGGATCACCCGTTTGCGGTAGCGGTCCGCCAGCACTCCGCCGTACGGTCCGAGGAGCAGCATGGGAAGGAACTGCAGGCCCGTGGTGATGCCGACGGCGGCGCCGGAGTAGTTGGTGAGGACGGTCAGCACCAGCCAGTCCTGGGCTATCCGCTGCATCCAGGTGCCGATGTTGGACACCAGCGCGCCGCTGGCCCAGATCCGGTAGTTCCGGTTCTCCAGGGCCCGGAACATGGCGCTCATCTTCCGCTCATTTCCTGCATGATGTGCGCCGCGCGGCTCAGGATCTGCCGGTCCTCTTCGCTCAGCCCGGCCACCCGCTGCGCCAGCCACGCCGTCCGCTGGTTCCGGGCCTCGGCCAGGACAGCCCGGCCGGCGTCGGTGATGTCCACGCGGACCTGGCGGCCGTCGTCGGGGTTTGCCGCCCTGGACACGAAGCCCTGGTCCGCGAGCGCGTTGACGATCCGCGTCATGGACGGGGCCTGCACATGCTCGCTCTCGGCCAGTGCGCGGAGGGTACTGGGACCGTTGCCGTTGAGCAGGGCCAGTACCGTGTACTGCCCCGGGGTGATGGCGTCCCCGGTGGCCTCGACGCGGAGCCGCCGCGAGGTGCGCATCACGGCAGTGCGGAGATCGATGGCCAGGCTGTCCGGGCTGGTCGATCCGGTGGTTCTGGGGTTCTGGGTGTCGGTGGTGGTCACGCCGGGGTTGCGCCTCCTGAAATACTTAGCACTGCTAATTAGTCCCGCTAATAAGTATGCTCCCGTTCCCGGCCTCCGGCAAGGAAGTGTGCTTGGACTAACAGCCTTCCAGGGCCTTCCGATAGTTTCCATGTTCAACAGGAAAGGCCGGGCCGCGGAGTTCTGCCGGCCGGTCGGGGGCGCACCAGACCAGAAAATCCGGCATTGACCTGCGCATGGTCTGCCCGGAACGGATTCCGCTCCTCCCGCGGGAGGGTGCTGTCACTTCACGCGAGGCTGTTGTTATTGCTGAAACTTTACGATAGTTTCTACGTGTGATGCAGGTCGCAACGGTGGGGAGCCGGCGGCCACTTGCCTACCAAAGGACAATGATGACCAGCGAGCCTCGCGCCAGCACCCCCGAAACCCGCCTCAAACGCCTGCACGAGAGGCTGGGCGGCATAGCCTACGGCGGGGACTACAACCCGGAGCAGTGGCCCCGCGAGGTGTGGCAGGAGGATGTCCGCCTCATGAAGGAGGCCGGCGTCAACCTGGTCACCCTGGCTGTCTTTTCCTGGAGCCGGCTGGAAACCGCGGACGGTGTCTATGACTTCGGCTGGCTGGACCAGATCATGGACCTGCTCCACACCAACGGCATCGGCGTGGACCTTGCCACCCCTGACGCCGTCCCGCCGGCCTGGCTCGTTGCCCAGTACCCGGACATCCTTCCGGTCCTGGCGGACGGCACCACCTTCGGCTTCGGGTCCCGCCAGCACTTCGACGTCTCCCACCCCGCGTACCGGGAGAAGTCCCTGGCCATGGCCGAGAAGATGGGGGAGCGCTACGCCGGCCACCCCGCCCTCTGCATGTGGCACGTCAACAACGAATACGGGCCCGTCTCCTACGGCCCCCATGCGGACCGTGCCTTCCGTGCATGGCTGCAGCAGAAGTACAGCAGCGTGGACCAACTCAACCAGGCCTGGAGCACGGATGTCTGGGGCCAGGTCTACTCGGACTGGTCCCAGGTCAACGCCCCCGCCCAGCCCCGCACCTGGTCCAACCCCTCCCGGCGCCTGGACTACCACCGCTTCACCTCGGACAGCATGCTGGAGCACTACAAAGCCGAACGGGACATCCTGCGCCGGCACACCCCGGACCTGCCCATCGTCACCAACTTCATGCGCTTCTACAAGAACAACGACTACTGGGCCTGGGCCGCGGAGGAGGACGCCGCCGCCCTGGATATCTACCCGGACCCGCGCGAGGAAGACGCCCACGTGGCCGCCGCCCTCAACTTCGACCTGATGCGCTCGGTTCGGAAGGGCCAGCCTTGGCTGGTCATGGAACAGGCCACCGCAGCGGTGAGCCAGTGGTCCGTCAATGTCTCCAAACTCCCCGGTAAGATGCGGCTGGGCTCCTACCAGGCGATCGCCCAGGGCGCGGACTCCATCCTCTTCTTCCAGTGGCGCCAGGCCAAGGGCGGTACTGAACGCTTCCACTCCGGCATGGTCAACCATGCAGGGCCCAACACCCGCGTCTTCCGGGAGGTGTGCGAACTGGGCCGGGAGCTGAAAGAGCTCGGCGGCATTACCGGCACGCGGTCCGCCGCCAAGGTGGCCATGGTGTTCGACTGGGACTGCTGGTGGGCCCTGGAACTGGGCAACTCGCCCCGCTCTGACCTGAACTACACCCAGGAAGTCCTCCGCCTCTACCGGCCCTTCTTCGAGGCGAACATTCCGGTGGACTTCGTCAACACCGCCTCAGACCTCAGCCAGTACGGCCTGCTGGTCCTGCCGGCGTCGTACCTCCTTTCAGACGAGGCCGCGCAGCGGATCGAGGACTACG
The DNA here is from genome assembly GCF_046097905.1 of Pseudarthrobacter sp. NKDBFgelt. NCBI lineage: Bacteria > Bacillati > Actinomycetota > Actinomycetes > Micrococcales > Micrococcaceae > Pseudarthrobacter > Pseudarthrobacter sp. NKDBFgelt. Next base: position 4,114 of record NZ_JBJURL010000072.1, read on the forward strand.
TTGCCGGCGGCGGCCGCCTGGTGGCCAGCTACCTCTCCGGCATCGTGGACCCGGACAACACCATCCGCCTGGGCGGCTACCCGGGCGCCCTCCGGAACGTCCTGGGTGCGTGGAGCGAGGAGATGCACCCGCTGGCCGGCGAGGGCGAGGAAGTAAAGCTTTCAACGGCCGACGGCGGCACGGCCTCTGCCAGTTACTGGACTGAGCACCTGCACGCCGAAACAGCGGACGTCCTGGCGAGCTACGCGTCGGGACGGCTTGCCGGCTCACCCGCTGTCACCTGCAACACTTTCGGCGAGGGCACAGCCGTCTATCTGTCCGCCCGGGTGGACGGCGCCTTCCTGGAGGAGCTGCTGGCGGCCGAGCGCGCTGCTGCGGGAATCCGCCCGGAACTTGACGCTCCGCTGGGAGTGCAGGTCCGCCGTCGTACGGGCAGCGGACGCAGCTACCTGCTGGTCCTGAACCACAACGACGCCCCGGCCCGCGTGGAGATCAAGTCCGGCGGCATCGACCTCCTCACCGGCAACGCCGTCCAGGGAACCGTAGAGCTCGCTGGCTACGGCGTTCTGGTGATTGAAGAACCCACAGAATCCATCCCCGCAGAAACCGCCCGATAGGAGGCCCCACCATGGCCCTGCGACTGGAAGTACCTCCCGAGGCGGTCACCCCGGACCCGCCCGGCGCCACCCTGAACCGCCGGAACAAACCCGGCAGCTGGGGGCTGGCCCTGACACGGGACTGGCGGCTGTACACCCTGGTGCTGCTGCCGCTGGCGTACTTCGCCGTGTTCCGCTACCTGCCCATGGCCGGCAACGTGATCGCCTTCCGGCAGTTCCAGCCCGGCGGCAGCATCTTCGGCGAGAAATGGGTGGGGCTGAAATACGTCACCCTGTTCATCAACGATCCCAGCTTCTGGCAGGCGTTCCAGAACACCATCATCCTGGGCGTGCTGACGCTGCTGTTCTGCTTCCCCATGCCCATCATCTTCGCGCTGATGCTCAACGAGCTGCGCTCGCAGAAGTTCAAGAAGTTCGTCCAGACCGTGGCGTACCTGCCGCACTTCATGTCCGTGGTGATCATCGCCGGCATGATCCTGCAGAACTTCTCCATGACCGGCACGGTCAACCAGATCGCTAACACTTTGTTCGGCACCACGGTGAACTTCACCCAGGACGCCGGCTGGTTCCGGCCCATGTACATCAGCTCCGAGGTGTGGCAGACCATGGGCTGGGGCGCCATCCTCTACCTCGCCGCGCTGACCCGCGTGGACGAATCGCTGTACGAGGCCGCCCGGATTGACGGTGCCAACCGCTGGCAGCAGACCTGGCACGTGACGCTGCCAGCCATCAGGCCCACCATCATCACCCTCCTGATCCTGAACATCGGCACGTTCATGGCCGTGGGCTTCGAAAAGATCCTCCTGATCTACAACCCGCTCAACTACGCAACCTCCGATGTCATCTCCACCTACCTGTACCGGGTGGGCCTGGAGTCCAGCAACTTCAGCTACGCCGCGGCCATCGGCATGTTCGAATCCGTCATCGGCCTCACGCTGATCCTCTCCGCCAACGCCATCTCCAAGCGGCTGGCCGGAACGAGCCTGTGGTGAAAGGGCCAACCATGAAAGAAACCGGCGTCCTGCTCAAGGACATGAAGGTCTCCCGCGGCATGCGGGTGTTCCGGATGTTCAACCTGGTGTTCTTGCTGGTGGTGGTGTTCCTGACCCTCTACCCGTTCCTGAACATCATTGCCCAGAGCTTTTCCAGCGAAGGCTTCATCAACGCGGGCCAGGTCAACCTGTTCCCCATGGGGTTCAACACCGAAACATACAAGCTGATCCTGGCCGACTCCACCTTCTGGAACAACTACAGCAACACGATCCTGTACACGGTGGTGGCTACGGCCATCTCCATGGTCCTGACCACCAGCTTCGCCTACGCCATCGCCAAGAAGGACCTGAAAGGCCGCAGCGTGTTCATTGGCATCGCGGTGTTCACCATGTTCTTCAACGGTGGCCTCATTCCCAATTACGTGCTGATCAGCTCGCTGGGCATGCGGGACACCCTGTGGGCCGTGGTGCTGCCCAATGCCATCAGCGTCTTCAACCTGCTCATCATGAAGTCGTTCTTCGAGAACATGCCCCGGGAGCTGGAGGAGGCCGCCGCCATTGACGGGCTGACCCAGTACGGTGTGCTGTTCAAGGTGGTCCTTCCCCTGAGCAAGGCGATCGTGGCCACCATGGTGCTGTTCTACGCCGTGGCCAACTGGAACTCCTGGTTCCAGGCCTTCCTCTATCTGGACAACCCGGACCTGTTCCCGGTGACCATCTACCTGCGCAACATGATCGCCGGTGTAACCACCGCGGACTCTGCCGGCGGCACGGCCGAGAACCTGGGCCAGATCGCGGCGAACATCCAGTCGGTCACCATCGTCCTCACCGTCATCCCCATTTTGTGCGTCTACCCCTTTGTCCAGAAGTACTTCTTCACCGGCGTCATGCTCGGTTCCGTCAAGGAATAACCCCTTATGAAAGGAAAACTTATGATCCGCAGACGAGAGTTCCTCGGCCTCTCCGCCCTCGCCGCCTTCGGCCTGGTGGCGGCAGGCTGTGACTCCGATTCAGGCGCCAAGGTGGATACCTCCAAGGCCCGCACCGGAGCTATGGACAGCTTTGGGGTGGGGGATACGTTCAAGGCGACGGCGCCGGTGAGCTTCACCTTCCTCTTCAGCGACCAGCCCTCGTACCCGTTCAAGAAGGACTGGCTGCTGTTCACCCAGATGGCGAGCGCGAACAACGTCACGCTGGAACCCACCATCGTCCCCAGCAGCGATTACGAGCAGAAGCGCAGTCTGCTGATCAGCTCGGGCAACGCCCCGGAAATCATCGCCAAGACCTACCCGGGCCAGGAGAGCGCCTACGTCTCCTCCGGGGCGGTCCTGCCGGTCAGCGACTACGTGGACCTGATGCCGCACTTCCAGGACAAGGTGAAGAAGTGGAAGCTCGAACCTGAGATTGCCGGGCTCACGCAGGAGGACGGCAAGTATTATGTGCTGCCCGGGCTGCACGAGGAGCTGTGGCCGGACTACACCCTGGCGTTCCGCACCGACATCCTGGAGAAGGAAGGGATCACGGATCCAAAAACCTGGGACGAGTTCCGCGAGGTGCTGCACAAACTAAAGAAGGCCTACCCGGACGTGGTGCCGTTCTCCGACAGGTTCAACGGCAACAGCGTGCTGAACATCGCCGGCAACGCGTTCGGCACGGTGGCGGGCTGGGGCCTGGTGGACGGGCTGAACTTCGACGAATCGAAGAAGGAGTTCGAGTTCGCCGCCGGAACCTCCAGGTTCAAGGAACTGGTGACCTACTTCAACTCCCTGGTGTCCGAGGGCCTGATGGACCCCGAAAGCTTCACCCAGACGGACGACTCCGCCATCCAGAAGTTCACCTCCGGCAAGTCGTTCGTGATCAGCGCGAACTCGCAGAACATCATCACCTACCGCACGTCCATGGAGCAGTCGCTGGGCAAGGGCAACTTCACCGTCCGCAAGATCACGGTCCCGGGAGGCCCGGCGGGGGATGTCATCGGCGGCTCGCGGCTGGAGAACGGCATCATGCTCAACTCGTCCGTGAAGGACAAGGACACCTTCGTGGCGCTCATGCAGTACATCGACTGGCTCTTCTACAGCGATGCCGGGCAGGAGTTCTCGAAGTGGGGTGTGGAAGGCACCACGTTCACCAAGGAAGGCGGGAAGCGCGTCCTCGCCAACGACATCAATTTCCAGGGCCTCAACCCGGCCGGCACCAAGGACCTGCGGGTGGAATACGGGTTCTCCGGCGGCAACTTTGCTTACGGCGGCACCACGGACCTGCTGCACTCCACCTTCAACGAGGAGGAGCTCGCGTTCCAGGAGGCCATGAAGAGCAAGACCCCGAAGCCGGTGTCCCCGCCCGTGCCGTTCAGCGACGTGGACCGCGAGCAGGCCACCCTGGTGCTCACCCCGCTGAAGGACCACGTCAAGCAGAACACCCTGAAGTTCATCACGGGGCAGCGGAGCCTGGGCGAGTTCGACGCCTACCTCAAGGAACTGGACAGCAAGGGCATGTCCAAGTACGTAGAGTTGGCGAACAAGGCGTTCACGGCTTACGAGGCCAAGTAGGAAGTACGACGGCGCCGGCCGCCCTGGCCGGCAACCGAAAGGCAGTGCGTGGTTCAGAAAAAAACGGAATACGGTGCCGGCCCCCTGTTCAGGGCGGCCGGCACCGTGGCCGGCGTGATGATGGGCCACGCGCTGCTGGTGCTTGCCAACGTGCTACTGGTGGTAACGCCACTGCTGGGCAACTGGCTCCTGGTGCTGCTGGCCTTCGTCCCGGTTGGCCCGTCCCTGGTGGCTGCCATGTACGCGTTCAACCGGCTGCTTGCCGGCCATGACACCGGGGTGTTCCGCGACTTTGTGCGGGGCTACCGGATGAACTTCGTGCAGGCCCTGATGGTGTGGCTGCCATACCTGCTGGTGCTGGCCGTGGTCACCTTGAACCTGGCCGGGCTGCCGCTCATCCCCGGCGCCGGGCCCGGCGCTGAACCGGCCATCCGGGTGGCGCTGCTGGTCCTGGGACTCCTGGTGGCAACGGCGGCACTGCACGCGTTGCTGCTGCTGTCCAGGTTCACCTTCCCGGTGCGGGACATTTACCGGTTGTCGCTGTACAGCTTCGGTGCGCAGAAGAGGGTGGCGCTGGGCAATGCCGGCATTCTCTTTGTGGCCGCGTTCCTGCTGCTGATGTCCACCACCTACCTGATGCTGGTGGCTGCCGGGGCCCTGGTCTTCCTGGTGTGCCTTAACTCCCGGCCCCTGCTGCGGTTCATCGAGGACAGGTTCACCAAACGCTGAAAGATCAAACTGGCCTGTAGGCTCTGGTCAGTGATTGCTCAAGTCTTAGGAGAAGGCCTTCCGCTCGTAGTAATCCACGGATTCGGCGTTGATCATCGGATCATGCTGCCGTTGGAGGACGTTATCGATGAGTCCGGATGGCAGCGGATCTATATCGATCTGCCGTGGGCCGAGGGGAATGCTGACGCCAACGTCTCCAGCGCAGACCACGTCGCGCAAAGCGCTCTGAACGATGTCCATGAGTTTCTTGGAGACCGGCCGTTCGCCGTGATCGGCAACTCCTTCGGAGGCATGATTGCCCGGCACGTAGCCCACCTGCTTCGAGATCAGGTTCTTGGCTTGGCTACTCTTGCGGGCGTGTACGAGCCGACCCATCAGGCTCGCAGCCTTCCCCGCCGGCAGGTTGTCCGGGAGGACCCTGCTGTCCTGGCTTTGGCTGGCCAGGTGCGGGGTGACTACGAGGAGATGACGGTCGTCCAGAGTGAGGCCACGTTGGAGGCATTTACCCGGTATGTCCTTCCTGGTCTTCGCGGAGCGAACCAAGCAATCCTCGAACGGGTGGCGGCGGAGTATGGGCTCTCTGTCGAACCCGAGGTGGCACACCCTGTTCCCTTTGAGGCGCCGTCGTTGCACCTTTTCGGGCGTCAGGACCATGTCACTGGCTACGAGGATGGGTGGAAACTGCGCAACCACTATGTCCGGGGCACCTACGCGGTGCTCGACGCCGCTGGCCATAACGCCCATCTTGAACGGCCGGACCTTACTGCCGCGCTGGTGAATGATTGGCTCTTACGGACCAGGGCGTCTGCCCTGTGAAGAGCCAACCTTTCGGTCCAGAGCGCGGTCACGTCTACGGCTGATGGGTTGAGAGAATCTTCTGCCGAGCCTCAGACCAGTCACTCGGCCCCATCTTGCCCGGGTACGGCAAAGGTGTCATGGGAAGCCGAGACGATGGGATGACGCCCACCTGACTCGCCCGGGATCAGCCGACACTGAGCGCTCCCATGTGACTCCCTTCGACGTCAGAATGGACAGGAGCGGCTGTAGGCGGTCCGTCATGTCCTTGGGTGCTGCGCGTAACCAGGTGACGGCACCTTTGGAGTTTCCGTCATCGTAAAACGGGGGATTGGGAAGGTTCTGCTGAAACCATTGATCGGTGAGGGCATATAGAACTACCTCTTTTTCGCTGAGTCTTCCGGTCCGGCGAAGGTGATCCACCGCAACGAAGACCCCAACAGGTACACCCGTTTGCCCCACGTAGCTTGCATGAAAGCGTTGCAATTCCCCCATAGCCTCAGACTTTCATAGTTCCGGAGCTGTGGCTTTTCCCTTGTGTTTGAATGGCGGGATGGACAAAAGGGGATCCACCGGACCGGCACCAAAACTCCGTAAGGGTGACCGCGTGGCGATTCTGTCGCCGTCATTCGCCGCTCCCGGCTTCGCGCCAGCAGTTCACGAGCAGGCCATGAATCGGCTCGCCGACGCGACCGGCCTCGTGCCAGTGGAATTCCCGACGACCCGCCGACTCGGCGCAACCGCTGAAGACCGTGCCGCTGATCTCAACTCGGCATTTGCTGATCCAAGCATCCGGGCAATCCTCGCCACCATTGGCGGTGATGACCAGATCACTGTCATCCCTCATTTAGACTCCGGTCTTGCCCGTGCCGATCCCAAGATTTTTCTTGGATACAGCGACAACACAAACCTGCTGAACTGGCTCTGGTCACACGGCATAGCTAGTTTCTACGGTGGTTCCACACAAGTTCATCTCGGTCCCGGCCCCGGCATTGATGAAATCCACCTCACCTCCCTGAAAGCTGCCCTTATGGACGGCGGTGAGCTCACGATTACCGATCCGGGTGTATCCGAGGACTTCGGCAGGGATTGGCGTGACCCCAAAGCCCTTGTCGAATTCGGAGAACGGGAGCCCACCGAGCCGTGGGCGTGGGCCGGGCCGGAGCGGCAAGTATCGGGGCCGACCTGGGGAGGATGCCTAGAGGTCATCGACGAGCTCGCGCTGGCGGATCGGCTGCCGCCGGTTGATGCGCTGCACGGATCCATCCTGCTGCTGGAAACCAGTGAGCTGATCCCACCTGCCGACTGGGTGAAGCGGTGGGTCCGCTCACTCGGGGAGCGAGGCATCCTCAGCGCGGTCAGCGGGGTTCTCGTCGCCAGGGCACCAACCAGCAACTTCGAGCACCGGCCGGCACTCGAGGAACGCTCCCGCCTGCGGGCCGCCCAGCGCGACGCGGTGATTGCCGAGGTCACCCGGTATAACCCGGAGGCCGTCATCTGTGTCGGGGTCCCTTTCGGCCATACCCGGCCCCAGTGGATACTGCCCTACGGCGGAGAAATCACAATGGACGGATCAACCCGCACGGTCAGCGCTCTCTACAGCTGACCACCCCTGGGCAGCAGCCAAGGACAATCTTCGGCACATCGCCGCGCCGTGCTGGCCTGTACAGCGGGTACCGACCCACGGGAGACTGACGCCATGCGCAAACTGGCCTTCGGCATGAACCTGAGCCTGGACGGCTACATCGCCGCGCCCGGCGATGACCTCGGCTGGAGCGTCCCGAGCGACGAGCTGTTCCAGTGGTGGTCCGACCGGGTGGGGGCGACAGGCCTGGCCCTATACGGCCGCAAACTGTGGGAGGCGATGAGCTCCCACTGGCCCACCGCCGACCAGCAGCCTGGCGCCACATCGGCGCAGATCGAATACGCCCGCCGCTGGCGGGACATGCCGAAGGTCGTGTTCTCCTCGGCGACCAGGACGGTTGACTGGAACACCCGCCTGTTCACGGGCGACGCCGTCACCGAGATCACCCGCCTCAAAGCCGACGACGGCGGCTCCATGGACATCGCCGGTGCCACACTCGCCGCGGCGGCCATGCGCGCTGGGCTGATCGACGAGTACGCGCTGGTCACGCATCCGGTCCTGGTGGGCGGCGGCACGCCGTTTTTTACAGCCGTGGACAACTGGGTGAACCTGAATTTAGTGGAGACCCGGAAGTTTCCCGGCAGTGTGGTCCTGACCAGGTACGAGACCAGGCGCTGAGTGCCCGACGCCAAGGCTCAGCCCTGCCGGGTGATCCTCACCGGCGTCAGCATTTCGCGGTCGAAACCCACCACGCGGCGCCCGCCGTGAAGGATCACTTCATGGGTGTGCACATCCTGCGTGCTTGAGGTGGCCACGTGCAGTTTCACCAGGCCGGGCGTGACCACGCGCTTCAGGTCCACACCCGTGAAGGACATGCGGTCCGCATGCACGGTGAACTCGACCGCTGCCGAGGACCCTGCCGCGAGTTCCACCCGGGCAAATCCGATCAGCTCCCGCACCGGCCGGACCACCTCGCCTACCGGATCCTCCAGGTAGAGCTGCACTACCTCGGCCCCGTCGACGGCCCCGGTGTTGGTGACCGTGCAGCTCACGGTGACCGCTTCCGCCGTCGACATTGCAGGGGCGCCGGCCACGTGGTCCGAGAACGCGAAGCTTGTATAGGAGAGCCCGTGGCCGAAGCCGAACAGCGGCGACGGGTCCAGGGCGCTGACGCCGGACGGGCCGGCCAGCCGGCTGCGGAGGTAGGTGCCGGGCTGCCCGCCGGGGGTGCGCGGAACGGACACCGGCAGTTTGCCGGAAGGATTGACGACGCCGGTCAGCACGTCCCAGAGCGCCTCGCCGCCCTCCTCGCCGGGGAAGAAGCCCTGGATGATGGCGCCGGCGCGGTCCACGAAGTCCCCGAGCGCGTAGGGCCGGCCGCTGAGGACCACCACGACGGTGCGCGTCCCCGCGGCTTCGGCGGCCGCCAGCACCCGGTCAAGCATGCGGTGCTGGTCACCCGGGAGCCGGAGGTCGGCGGCGTCGTTTCCTTCCCCGGATGTGCCGCGGCCGAAGAGGCCGGCGTTGTCGCCCACGGCGATCACGCAGGTGTCCACCCCGGCAGCGATGGTGCACGCCTCCTCGATCTGTTCCTCCGTGATGTTCTCGCAGGTGCCGGTGGCGGCGCTGCGGACGGATCCGAAACGGGAGGCGGCAGCGTCGATGACGGTGGGGATGCGGATACCCATTGGCACGTCAGGATGCGAGGCACCCACGTGGGCGTCGAAGGAGTAGCAGCCCAGCATCGCGAAGGGGTCCTGCGCCAGCGGCCCCACCACGCCAAGTGCACCGCCCAAGGTGCCGGGCAGAGGCAGCGCTGGGCCGCCGTCGTGCGTCCTGTTGCTCAGCAGCACCAGCGACTGCGCTGCGATCTCCCGTGCCAGGGCGCGGTTCACCGCAGGGTCAAGGTTGACGGTTCCGGCGGAAAGTGCCGGGGGCGCTGGGTTGAAGTCCGGGGACAGTAGTCCGGCCTCCTGCTTCTGGGTCAGCACCCGCCGCAGCGCGGTGTCCACCAGCGCCTCGGCAACCGAACCCTCGCGGACCCGTTGGTGCAGCGGCTTGCCGTAGCAGTTCACCGTGGGCAGTTCCACGTCCACCCCGGCGGTCAGGGCAAGGGCGGCGGCTTCGCCGGAATCGGCAGCAACGCCGTGGGTGACGTTGAGGAAGGCGACACCGAAGTAGTCGGCCACCACCGTCCCGGCAAAACCCCACTCGTCGCGGAGCAGGTTGGTGAGGAGCGCACGGTTGGCGGCCGCCGGGAGGCCGTCGGTATCCGTGTAGGCGTGCATCACGGAACGGGCTCCGCCGTGCTTGATGGCCAGTTCGAACGGCGGCAGCATCACATCGGCCAGCTCCCGCGGGCCCATGGACACCGGGGCGTGGTTGCGGCCGGCGCGGGACGCGGAGTAGCCAACGAAGTGCTTGAGGGTAGCCACGATCCCTGCCCCCTCCAGGCCCTCCACGTAGGAGCTGGCCAGGATGCCCACCAGGTACGGGTCCTCGCCGATGGTCTCTTCCACCCGGCCCCAGCGCAGGTCGCGCACCACGTCCAGCACAGGGGCAAGGCCCTGGTGGACGCCGAGCTGCCGCATCTGGTCCCCGATCAGGCCGGCCATCCGCCGGACAATGGTGGGGTTGAAGGTGGCGCCCCAGGCCAGGGGCACCGGGAACGCTGTGGCCTTCCATGCGGCCAGGCCCGCGAGGCATTCCTCATGGACCTGCGCGGGGATGCTGAAGCGGGAGGCTGCCATGATCTGTTCCTGCGCGGCCGCCAGCCGGCGGGCACCCTCCAGCGGCTCCACGGGGACGGTGCCGTACATGCGGGTGATCTGTCCCAGGCCGTGGGAGATCACTTCCTCCCAGGAACGGCCATCGCCGGCCATCTCGTTCTGCAGGGGAGCCACGGAGTCGCCGTCCGTTGAGGCATTGACCCAGACGCCGGCCAGCTGCGCCAGCTTCTCTTCCAGCGTCATCTCACGGACCAGGCGTTCGACGGCGTCGCTGCCGCCGGCCGGAACGCTGTGCTGGCTTAGTGCTTGCTTCTCGGCGGCACCGCTCGTCACGGGCTTCTCCTAGGGATAGTGAGTGTTTCTCTGAAACTATCAGAAACTTATTACAAGTTTCTAGGTCCTAAATCCTTGACGGGGGATCAAGAAGCTCCATACGGTTGATTGCAGAAGCGGGAAGAAGCTCAAGCCTGTGTTCGAAACTTCTGTATTTTCCTTAGAAAGTTTCGAATCCTTGACTGCAACAACATCTACTGCAACAACGGAGAAATCATGCGGACGTACAGAGTGGCCATCGTGGGAACCGGCGGGATAGCGGCGGTGCACGCGGACAACCTTGCCCGGACAGGAGGGAGGGCGGAGCTCGTTGCTGCATGCGATGTTGACCAGGGCAGGCTGGACGCCTTCGCCCGCCAGCACGGCATTGAGGGCAGGTACCTCAACCTGGCCGATCTGCTGGCCGGGGCCAAACCGGACATTGTGCATCTCTGCACCCCGCCCATGTTCCATATCGACCAGGCCATCGAGTGCCTGGAGGCGGGCGTCCACGTCCTGTCCGAGAAGCCGCCGGCGCTTAGCCTCGCTGACTTTGACCGGCTGGAGAAGGCGCAGGCAAAGGGCGGTGCCCAGTTCTCCTGCGTCTTCCAGCACCGCTTCGGCGATGCGTCGGCGGCTGCCAAAGAACTGATCGGAGCCGCGGAATTCGGCCGTCCCCTGGTGGCCCGCTGTGACACGCTCTGGTACCGGCCGGACAGTTACTGGGACCTGCCCTGGCGCGGCACCTGGAACGCGGAGGGCGGCGGACCCACCATGGGCCACGGCATCCACCAGTTCGATCTCCTCCTGCACCTGCTGGGCCCGTGGGAGGAAGTCACCGCCATTGCCACCCGGCAGGACCGTGCCACGTCCACCGAGGACCTGTCCGCGGCGCTGGTCCGGTTCGAGAACGGCGCGGTGGCCACCATCGTCAACTCGCTGCTGTCACCCCGGGAAACCTCGGAGATCAGGATCGACTGCGAGTTCGCCACCGTGGAACTGAGCCACCTCTACGGCTACAGCACCGACAACTGGACCATCACGGCCGCCCCCGGCCACGAAGAACAGGTCAACAACGCGTGGACAGGGCAGCCGCTGGAACGGGGGAGCGGGCACTCGGCGCAGTTCCTGGCCATGTATGCCGCGCTCGACGCCGGGCGTCCCCTCCCGGCCGGCGCGGACTCCGCACGCCAGACGCTTGAACTTGCCGCCGCTATCTACGCCTCCGCCTTCACCGGCACCCCGGTCCGGCGCGGCGATATCGTCCCCGGCCACCCCTTCTACGCCGGCATGGACGGCGAGGGGCTGGGCGCCGAAGTGCTGGACGCCACCGCCCTCCGGGCCGCCCTCGCCTGACAACCCGCAACTTTCAAGGAGACTTTTCAATGACCATGCCCGCAGCCACCACAACCCGCCAGCTGAGCGTCCTGGACGACGGCGCCGCCCTCAGCTTCACCGCCAACGGCCGGACCATCGCCACCTATACCTACAAGCCCACCGACGACCAGTACGAAAGCCCGCGGCCGTTCTTCCACCCGTTGACCACCCTGGAAGGCGACGAGGTCACCATTTCGCGTCCATGGGACCACGTCTGGCATAAGGGACTGTCCTGGGCCCTGCCCAACGTGGGAAAGCACAACTTCTGGGGCGGCGCCACGTACACCCGCGCCACCGAGTACGCGAACCTGGACAACAACGGCGCCATGACCCACCAGGCATTCGCGGCGGTCACGGAAACCGAAGCTGGGATCACGGCGTCGGAATCCCTTGCCTGGACGTCCCAGGACGGGGAACCTGTCATCGCGGAGAACCGCCGTTTCAGCATCCAGCTCCTGGACGGCGACGGCACGGAGGGCGCCTACGCCATCCTGTTCGAGTCCGAAATAAGCAACATTTCCGGCGAGGTCATCACCATCGGAAGCCCCACCACCGAGGGCCGGGACAACGCAGGCTACGGCGGGCTGTTCTGGCGCGGCCCGCGGTCCTTCACCGGCGGCGAGTTCCGCAGCCCGGAGGGAACGGGCGGGGACGAGTTCATGGGAACACGCTCACCGTGGATCGCCTTCACCGGGAAGCATGACGACACGTGCCGGTCCTCCACCATCCTCTTCACGGAGGACGGCGCCAACCCCGGTGCTCCCACCCAGTGGTTCGCCAGGTCATCGATGTTCGCATGCCTGGGCTCGGCTCCGTTCTTCAGCCGGGAGGTGCCGCTGGAGGAAGGCTCACCCCTGACCTACCGCTACGCCGTGGTGGTCGCCGACGGCGCGGTGGACGGGACGCGCGCCGCAGCCTTGGCCGGAGCGGCGCAGCAGGCACTGGAAAGCTGGGCATAACCGTGGGATCCACGTTCCCCGGTGCCACCGGTCTTTCCGAGGTCACCATCTATGACTGGCCCGGCGCGGACGGCTGCGCCGGCGGTTCACCGCACATGCACACCGCCTCCACGGAAGCGTATGTGGTGCTGGAAGGCACAGGCCGGCTGGAGACCCTGAACTCGGACGGCTTCACCTCCACGCCGCTGGAGCCCGGGGTGGTGCTGTGGTTCACCCCCGGAACGGTGCACCGCGCCGTCAATGACTCGGGCGATCTCAAGGTCCTGGTGGTGATGCAGAACGCCGGGCTGCCGGAAAACGGGGACGCCGTGATGACGTTCCCGCCTCAGCACCTGATGGACGCCGAATCGTACGGAAGGGCCGCCGCGCTGGAAATTAAGGATGCCGACGCCGGACTGGCCGAAGGGGAAGAGGCGGCCCGCCGTCGTCGTGATTTGGCGCTGGATGGGTACTTGGCGCTGAAAGCCGCCGTGATTGAATCCGGGCCTGCGGCCCTCGCGGAGTTCCATGCCGCGGCTGCCCGCCTGGTGGCTCCCAGGACCGCAGCCTGGGCCGAACTCCTGGCTGGAGGCGCAGCGGGGCAGGCGGAGAACACCCGGCAGCAGCTGGCCTCTCTGGACGCGGCGGAAAGTTTCTACCTGGGCAAGGCGCGGACTACCATGGGGCAACGGAAGAATCGCAGGGTTTACGGCATGTGCGGCCGCATCCAGACGTGGGAACTTTCCGATAGCTAAGCCGGGCCTGTCCCGGCCGAAAGGACGGCTTGGTGAGCAAGCAGGACACGGGGCGCGCCACGATCAGTGAGATTGCCCGCGAAGCCGGGGTCTCCGTTCCCACTGTTTCCAAGGTGTTGAACGGGCACGCCCATGTGGCGGCGGAGACCCGGGCGCGGGTGGAGGAGATCATTGCCCGGCGCGACTATGCGCGCCGCCCGGCCAAGCAGCGGAAGAAGGCCGGGCTGGTGGACCTGGTGTTTCCGGGGATGGGCTCGGAATGGGCCCTGGAAATCATCGAGGGCGTTGAGCGCGTGGCGCAGCTTGCCGGCTACGGCACGGTGGTGAGCAGCCTCAGCCTGGACGGCTCGCGCATCCGCCCGTGGTTGGCGAACGTTGCCGAGCGGAAGTCGGACGGTCTGCTGATGGCGGTTTACCAGCTGGACGCCAAGCAGATCCAGCGGATCAAGTCGCTGGGCATCCCCGTGGTGCTGATTGATCCGGTGGGGCAGCCCGGCCCGGACCTGATGACGGTGGGCGCAGCCAACTGGGACGGCGGGTACTCGGCCACGCAGCACCTCCTGCAGCTGGGGCACAAGCGGATCGGCATGATTGGCGGCCGCGAGGACCTGCAGTGCAGCAGCGCGCGCGAAGACGGCTACAGCTCTGCGCTGCGCCGGGCGGGGATTCAGGTGGATCCTGCCCTCATGGTTCCCGGCGACTTCTCCATCGAGTCCGGCGAGGCCGCCACCCGCAAACTGCTGCAGCTGGAGGACCGGCCCACCGCGATCTTCACGGGCAACGATGACCAGGCGCTGGGTGCCTACCGGGCGGCGCGCGCGGCCGGGCTGAGCATTCCCGACGACCTGTCCATCGTGGGGTTTGACGACATCCCCGCGGCCGAGTGGGTTGAGCCCGGGCTGACAACCGTCCGGCAGCCCGTTGTGCAGATGGCCGAGACGGCCATGCGCGCGCTGCTCCGCCACCTGGACGGGGACGAGGAACTGCCCCAGCGGATCGAGCTGGGAACCGAGCTGGTGGTGCGCGGCTCCACGGCTCCTCCGCGCAAAGGCTGACCAGCCGCGCCGGCAGGTCTGTTGCCGGCGGCCCAACGCCCATAGGGTGGGGGCCATGGCTGATACATTCCCGTCCCTTATTGAAGCATTCAAGAACATTGGCGTCTCCAGGGCGTACGGTTCCCCGGTCCAGCTCGGAGGGGAAGAGGTCATTCCAGTGGCGCTGGTGTCCTTCGGCTTTGGCGGAGGCGGCGAAGCCGGGCCGGACGGTGCCTCCGGCGGCGGTGGAGGCGGAATGGTGCTGCCGCTTGGTGTGTACCGGAACGTCGGCGGGCAGGTGTCCTTCCGGCCCAACACCGTGGTGGCACTGGTTTGCATGGTGCCAGTCATTTCGGCCGTCGGGGCGGCGGTGCGTAAGGCGATCAAGGCCGCGAAAGCGTAGCGGGAAAGCCCGGTGCTACCTTGCCGCGCAGCGAGGTGCCGCCGCGCTGGAACCGGCCGTCCCGCCGTCGTACGCCCGGGTCTAGACTGACCGCATGGGTGACGTTGACGATTCCCTTGCCGCTCTGCCCGAACCTGAACGTGTCTGCCTGCAGCGCGTTATCGCGGCCGCGCGGCGTATCGTCCCGGACGCCGAGGAAGGCCGAAGCTACGGGATGCCTGCCCTGAAGCTGGACGGCAAACCGCTGATCGGCGTGGTGGCGGCCGCCAAGCACCTCTCCATCTTCCCTTTCTCGCCCGAGGTGGTGGACGCCGTCGCACCCAGGCTGGAGGGCTTCTCACTGTCCAAGGGCACAGTCCGCTTCGCCCCGGACCATCCCGTCCCCGAGGACGTGGTGGAGGAGATGGTCCGGCTGCGGCGGGCGGAGATCCGGAAGAAATGACCGCTGCACGAAGGACGGAACCGTGAAAACCAACGAACTGCTGCTGGACGCCTTTGGCCGGATCCGCGAAACCGTGCAGGCCACCCTTGAAGGGCTCGACGCCGGGACGCTGGCCCTGCGGCCAGAAGGCACCGGCAACTCAATCGCCTGGCTGGCCTGGCACCTGGGCCGCGTGGAGGACGCGCAGGTGGCGGACGTCGCCGGCCGCGAGCAGGTGTGGACCGCGCAGGATTTTGTGGGCCGCTTCGGCCTGCCGTTGTACCGGAAAGACACCGGGTACGGCCATTCCAGTGAGCAGGTGGACGCCGTGCGCGCTGAGCCGGGACTGCTCCTGGACTACTACAACGCCGTCCACCGGCAGACCGTGGACTTCCTGGAGACACTCGGTGATGGCGACCTTGACCGCGTCGTGGACACCCGCTGGGACCCGCCTGTCACCCTCGGCGTGCGGCTTGTCAGCACCCTCGCGGACTGCCTCCAGCACGTGGGACAGGCCGCGTACGCCAGGGGCCTGAAACCGCCGCAGGGACAGTAAAAATTACCTATTTCCGTGGGCGCAATTCGGTTCCATAATGGCCACGTAGGCTTCGGGGACCCTCGCGCCATTGATGGCTGGCGGGGCACGCAGAGTTCCAGGTGGCCGCCCCGGAAGTGGCGCGACGGGCGGCCATGTGCCCCGTACCGGACTGTCCCGGGGGAGCGCAGCCGGGGGAGAGCAACCGCCATCAGCGCGCACAACGCATAAAGGAATCACCATGCTCAAAGATTCAGCAATCATGGCTGTTCTTCCCGCGAAGGACATCAACAGGGCCAAGGATTTCTACCGTGACAAGCTGGGGCTGGAACCCTCCGAAACCATCGAGGACAGCCTGATGTACCGCTGCGGCAACGGCACCAGCTTTCTCATCTACCAGACCGACAACGCCGGCAGTGCCAAGAACACCCAGATGGGCTGGGAGACGGACAACCTTGAACGCGAAATGGAGGAACTGCGCGGCCGCGGCGTCACTTTCGAGGACTACGATTTCCCCGGCCTGAAGACGGAGAACGGCGTGTCCACCGATTCATTCGGAAAGGGCGCCTGGTTCCTGGACAGCGAGGGAAACATCCTGAACATCGCCCAGCGCGCGTAGTTCAGCGGGCGGTTCCCGAAGGGAAGATTACGACGGCGGCACGCGCCGCCGTCGTCCGCCGCACCGTGGTGCGAAGGGCTTTTTATCCGCAGTGTTACACCAAAGATCAAGGCGGGATCAAGGCAGAATCAACGTTGCCTCAGGCTTCCCGCAGTTTCCGCATTTCCGGGTTTCCCGGGAAATAGGCTCCTCACCATAACCACTTGTGGCTAAGCAAAAGGCCCGGCGTGCTGCCGGGCCTTTATTTGTTGGGGGAACAATCAATGACGAACCATGGGACCGGGCTGGGGCCTGCCCCGTCGGCTTCGACGCCCGGACCGCGGCCGCGGCCACGGCGGAAATCCGGCGCCATCGCACTCGGGATCTCCCTGGCACTCTTCGTAGCCGGCGCCGCTTCGCTGCCCAAGGCATTCTCCGGAGACCTGGAGCCCGCCTCCGCGCAGAGCACAGCTACGGCCGCCCCCTCCACAGCCAGCACGGCCCCATCAGCCGCGCCTCCGCCGTCATCCGCTCCACCAGCCCGGGACACGGGCGCGCCGCTGGATCCAGAGACCACTGCCCTGGTGGCGCAGGGTGCCACGGTGGAAGCTCCAAGGCTGCAGCCTGCCTTCGCCACCAAGGCGGCCGACCTGCTGGCCACCCTGCCCATCAAGGGCCGTGCGCCCAAGACTGGATATGACCGCGCCTTGTTCGGCCAGGCGTGGGCGGACGTGGACCGGAACGGATGCGACACCCGGAATGACATCCTGGGGCGCGACCTGACGGGTATCACGTTCACGAACAGTGTGCCCTGCAAGGTGCAGTCCGGGATGCTGGCCGACCCGTACACGGGAACATCCATCAGCTTCCTGCGGGGGAGCGGGACCAGCAGCAAGGTTCAGGTCGACCACGTTGTTGCGCTCAGCGACGCCTGGCAGAAGGGTGCCCAGCAGCTGACCACGGAACAGCGGACGGCGTTCGCCAACGATCCGCTGAACCTGCAGGCCACGGACGGGCCCACCAACCAGAAGAAGGGCGACGGCGACGCCGCCACGTGGCTGCCGCCGAACAAGGGGTTCCGGTGCGAATACGTTGCCCGGCAGATTTCGGTGAAAGCGACGTACGGCCTGTGGGTCACCCAGGCCGAACACAACGCGATGGCCGCCATCCTGGCCAGTTGCGCGGACCAGTTGGCGCCCACACGCCAGGCTCCTGCCGCTCCAGCGCCCGCACCAGCCCAGGCCGAGCAGGCACCGATCGCCGCGGCACCCG
>NZ_JBJURL010000073.1:0-21648 GCF_046097905.1 Pseudarthrobacter sp. NKDBFgelt
CATGCTCCGCGACGGCAGCCTCTACCAAGCCCAAACACCAACAGCAGCTTGACGAAAAACATAGGGACACTCTCACTTCCTGCATGATTTTCGCCAACGCTCTATCACTGTCCCCTGGTAAGTGATAGAGCGTTGTCGATTTATCCGCATCAACTGAGAGAGGGTGTGGGGATTTCCTGCGGTAAGTGAGAGAGCGTGCGGCTGGGCCGGGAGGGGAGGTGGGCGGATCTTTTTGGCGGGCGGAAGCGTAAAATTCTGCCCGTAGGAGGTGGCCACATGAACCTAAGAATGAACACAGCCACAACCGTCCTGCCAGTCGATGATGCAGCGCGCGCCCGAAGGTTCTACACCGAAAAGCTCGGACTCCCGCACCGCGGCATGACAGACGACGGAAGCGAATTGCTCGGCAGCGACGGCGGCCCCATGCTGCAGTTAATGCCGGTCTCGGACGGCAAGCACTCCGATCACACCGCCCTGAGCTTCGAGGTCACGGATATCGAAAGAACGGTCCGCGATATGGAAGCCAGGGGTGTCGCGTTCCAGGACTACGACCTGCCCAACCTGAAGACAGAGAACCACATCTGCACCACCGACTCGGAAAAGTGCGCGTGGTTCATGGACAGCGAGCACAACATCCTGTGTGTCCACGAAAAGCTCGGCGTCCAGGCCGAGTACGAACTCTAGCCACACACCGGTGAAACACGGAAGGGCGCCCCGGAACCCCGGGACGCCCCTTCGGCCGTGCTGCAGCCGGCCGTGCCGGCTGCCGTGAAATCAGGACTCGGCGCCGCCGTGCAGGCTGTCGTCGCTGCTGTCATCCTCACGGCCGGTGCCGTGCCCGCTTTCACTCTGGTCCGAGAGGTCCATGTTGCCCCGGGCCTCAGCCATGGTGGGGCCGCCGGAGGGAACGCTGTAGGTGTCCGGGCGGATGCCGTGGGACTGTTCCTCGATCAGTGCCTGCTCTTCGCTGAAGCGGATAACGTTGGCCTCATCGCCGGCGTCGCCGGGGACGTCCTCGCGGATCTTTGAGGGGTCCGGAATGATGTATCCGGCGTCTGCTTCGTCTTTGGGGTGGCTCATTTTCTTACCTTCCTATCGGGTGTTACTTGTGGGCCGCGCGATGAGGTCCGCCTTGAGGTCAAGGCTCTGGTCCTGCCGCTTGACCTTGAAGCCTACGGTATCGCCGGGGTTGCGGTTCCGGAGTTCCGCCAGGAGCTTCTCCGGAGCGGTGAGGTCCAAGCCCTCCAGGGACTCCAGGACGTCACCCGGGCGGATGCCGGCACGTGCGGCGGGGCCGTCGTCGTCCACTGCCAGAACCACGACGCCGGTGCTTGCGTCGATGCCCAGCTGGCCGGCGATCTGCGGGGTCAGTTCCCCCGGGGTGAGGCCCAGGTAGGCGTGTTCGGCAGTGCCGTCCGCCAGCAGTTCCTCGGCGACCTCCACGGCGGTGGCGGCGGGGATCGCGAATCCGAGGGCCACGGCGCCGGCTGACGGGGGAATGTAGGCCTCGCTGATGCCGATGATTTCGCCGCGCATGTTGATGACCGCCCCGCCGGAGTTGCCCGGGCTGATGGGGGCATCGGTCTGGATCAGGTCCACCAGGGAGAGGCTGTTGGAGGCGGAGCCGGGAATGGACCGGTGCAGCCCGGAGATGATCCCGGCGGTGGCTGTGTTCTCGAAGCCGAGCGGCGAGCCGAGCACCACGGCACCCTCGCCCACACGTGGGAGGTTGGTCTGGTAGACGGGTTTGGGCAGGCCGGTGCGGTTGGCCTGGACCAGGGCGAGGTCCGTTACGGGGTCGGTGGCCCTGACGGTTCCCTCCACCCGCTGGCCGTCGGCGAAGGCAACCTCAACGCGGGTGTTGCCCCGGACCACATGCTCGTTGGTGAGGATCAGGCCGTCCTCGGAGTAGACCACGCCGCTGCCCAGGCCGCCGTCCGTGAAGATGGTGACCACGGACGGAGCGAGGTTCTCCACCAGCTGGGGGATATCGCCCTCCGCAGCCGGCGCCGGGGCCGGTGCCGCTGTGCTGTTAGGCGTGGCCGTGGACGTCGACCCGGGGCTGGAGGTGCCGCTGGGTTCCGGGGGAGGCGTGGAGCCGGTGCAGGCGGTGAGGGACAGGGACGCCGTGAGCAGCGCAGCTCCCGCCGCTGTCCGGAAGCGGTCCGGACGCGGCAGATCCCGGCGGGTGACGGTATTCATGGACGGCCTCCTCCGGGTCCTGGCTGGTTTCTACCACCGTAGCCGGGGATCAGAGAAAATACCAAGCACCCTTAGTATCTGCCTTAGTGCTGGGTGGAGTGCAGCCCGTCGAACGCCATGGTGATCACGTCGTCGGCAAGCCGTTCGGGGGAGAGGGGCCCGCCCGGCTTGTACCATTCCACGATCGAGTTGATCATGCCGAACAGCAGCCTGGTGACGGTCCGCGGATCGATGTCCTGGCGCAGGGAGCCTTCGTCGCGGGCTGCGGAGATCAACCCAGCCACCTTGTGGTCGAAGGCGCGGCGGCGCTCCAGGGCGTCCCGCTCAATCTCCGTGTTCCCGCGCAGCCGCAGGAGCAGCGTGACGAACGGCAGCCGCTCCACCAGGACGGCCACGGTCTGCCGGAGCACGAACTCGAGGCGGGCATCGGCCGCGCCGGACGTTGCTGCAGGTTCTTGCAGGATGCCCTCGAGCCCGCCGAGCGCGTGCTCCAGGGCGAGCTTCAGGAGGTCGCCCTTTGACGGCACGTGGTGGTAGATGGCGGACTTGGAGATGCCCAGGTTGTCCGCGAGGATGCCCATGGACGTTGCGTCGTAGCCGTGCCGGTTGAAGACGTCGACGGCGATGCGCAGCACCGACTGCTGGTCGTATCCGGGGCGGCCGCGCTTGGCTGTGCTGGCTGTATCAGTGCTGCTGGGCATAGTGGCTAGTTTCTCATGAACGGTCGGTCGGGTGGCGCAGCCCGGAGCCTGCGCCACCGCTGGATGGCCTACGCCTTGGGGCGCATGTCGTAGATGCGTCGCAGCTTGCCGTTGGACCGCTCCAGGGAGCCGGGGTCCACAACGTCAACCGTGCAGGAAGAACCCACATGGATCTTGATCTGCTCCTTCAAGGTGCGCGCCGCCGTCGAAACCTGCTCGATGGTGACGGTCTCCCGGCGCTCGATCTTCACCGTCATCTGGTCCATCCGCTGGCCCTCGGGCCGGGTGAGCTCAAGCTGGAAGTGCGGGCTGAGCTCGGGGATGCGGAGGGCGATCTCCTCGATCTGGGACGGGAAGACGTTCACGCCGCGGAGGATGATCATGTCATCGCTGCGGCCGGTGATGCGTCCCATCCGGCGGTGTGCGGGGCGGGCCGTGCCGGGGAGCAGGCGCGTGAGGTCCTTGGTGCGGTACCGGATGATGGGCAGCGCTTCCTTGGTCAGGGACGTGAACACCAGTTCGCCGTGCTCGCCGTCGCGCAGCACGTTCTCCTTGCCCACCACCGGGTTGAAGGCGTCGATGATTTCCGGCCGGAAGTGGTCCTCCCAGATGTGGCTGCCGTCCTGGGTCTCCACGGCCTCGCCGGCCACACCGGGTCCCATGACCTCGGACAGGCCGTAGATGTCGCAAGCCTTGAGGTTCATGGTGACCTCAAGTTCGTGCCGCATTTCCTCGGTCCACGGCTCGGCGCCCAGCACCGCATATTTCAGCGAGGTGGAGGCGGGGTCGATGCCCATGTGCGCCATGGCGTCCGCGATGGTGAGCAGGTAGGTGGGGGTGGCCAGGATGGCGTCCGGCTTGAAGTCCTGGATCAGCTGGATCTGGCGTTCGGTCTGCCCGCCGGAGATGGGGATGACGGTGCAGCCGAGGGCTTCGGCGCCGGCGTGCGCGCCCAGGCCGCCGGTGAACAGGCCATAGCCATACGCGTTGTGGACCTTCATGCCCGGCCGGATGCCGGACGCGCGGAAGCTGCGTGCCACGAGCTTGGCCCAGTCCGCCAGGTCCTTCTTGGTGTACCCGACCACCGTGGGCCGGCCCGTGGTGCCCGAGCTGGCGTGCACGCGGGCTACTTCGTGCTGCGGGACGGCAAACATCCCGAACGGGTATTCCTCGCGGAGGTCGTCCTTGGTAGTGAAGGGGAAGTTGCCCAGGTCGCTGAGTTCCCGGAGGTCGTTCGGGTGGATGCCGGCGTCGTCGAACTTGCGCTTGTACAGGGGTACGCGCTCGTAGGCGTAGGCCACGGTGTGCTGCAGGCGGCTGAGTTGCAGGGCCTCGAGCTCGTCGCGGGACATGGTCTCCTCGCGGTCCAGGATGACGTTAGTGCCTGCGGCCGTTGCTGCGGCAGCGGCGGGGGTTTCGGGGGCATGCAGGGTCATGATTTTCCTACTTCTTGGGGATGGTGCGGCTGCGTCCGCGGAACTCGGCAATGAGCTCGCCGGGCTGGGCTGAACTGGGCTGGACTGAATTGGGCTGGACTGGGCCTGGCAGGGCCTGTGCGGGCTGGCCTGTTGGGGAGGGTGCAGCATCCGTGGCGAAAATCTGGATGTCGTACAGGCCGCTGCGTCCGGCGCTGGAGCGGCGGTCCGCCACTGCGGTCAGCACCTGGCCGCGGAACGCCGGCTTGAGGAAATTGATGTCGACGCCGGAGGCCACGGTGATGCTGTTTTCCTCGCCGGGTGCCTGGACGGCGGGGTTGCAGGCGAGGGCGAACGCGGTGTCCCCGAAGGCGAAGATCATTCCGCCGTGGGCCATGCCGAAGCCGTTGAGCATTTCCTGCCGGAGGGTCATCCGGATGGTTGCGTGGCCGTCGCTGATGGCGAGGACTTCGATGCCCATCCACTCGGAGGCATAGTCGTTCTCCAGGATCTGGTGTGTGGGCCCGGAAAGGGTGGTTTCAGCCATGCGTCATTGCCTCCAGCTTTATTTACCGAATGTTCATTAGGTAATCCCATGGAGGGGTCCGATGTCAAGGGCTGGGGCGTCTGCGGCCGCCGTTCCAGCCCGGTTTTCCGGCGTCAGACCCGCTTTTTGGCGGCTACCCCCGGGGCGGGGCGACCCAAAACCGGGCTGGTATGTACGTTGGCGGCCCGCACGTCCCCGCGAGGTGACACTTGACGGCACTCCCAGCGGCGGACATTGCTGTGAAGTGCCATCTCGCGGGGAGGGAGGTGCAAGGATGGAGTGACCGGCACCAGCACAGCAAAGGGCGACCATGGCCAAAGGCATCTACGTCAGCGCAACCACTCCCGGATCGGGCAAGTCACTTGTGGCCCTGGGTCTGGCGGACACCCTCCACCGGCATGCGGACAGGATCGGCTTTTTCAAGCCCGTGGTTCATGGCCCGGACGCCGCGGCCGATCCGATGGTCGCGCTGATGAAGTCCCGTTTCGCGCTGGAGGACGAGCGCTGCCGCGGCGGACTCACCCACGAGGAAGTCCGGTCCCTGCTGGCCGATGGAAACCGGGCTGAGATCGACGCCCGCTG
Source organism: Pseudarthrobacter sp. NKDBFgelt (assembly GCF_046097905.1). Taxonomy (NCBI): domain Bacteria; kingdom Bacillati; phylum Actinomycetota; class Actinomycetes; order Micrococcales; family Micrococcaceae; genus Pseudarthrobacter; species Pseudarthrobacter sp. NKDBFgelt. The sequence goes on from NZ_JBJURL010000073.1 coordinate 5,448, forward strand.
CGTGGAAATCTTCGCCGAGATCTCGCGGCACTGCGATGTGGTGATCGTGGAGGGAACGGACCTGGTGGGCCAGGACTCCGCCGTCGAATTCGACCTCAACGCCCGCCTGGCCAACAACCTGGCCGCCCCCATCGTGGCGGTGGTGGGCGCCAAGGGGCGGACCGTCGCCGAGGCTGCTTCCGCCGTCGAGGTTGCCCGGAAGGAACTCGCCGCTGAAAGGTGCTCCCTGCTGGCCATCATGGTGAACCGGGCGGATCCGGAGGACCTGGACGCGATCGCCGCCGCCGTGAAGCCCGGCGCCTCAAAGCGGCCCGTGTACATCCTGCCCGAGCTGGAGGCGATCGCGCGTCCCACCACCGGCGAGGTTGCTGCGGCGCTGGGCGTCCGCCAGATCGCCGGGCGGCCGGACATGGAACGCGACGTCAAGGACATCAAGGTGGCCGCCATGAACGTGGGCAACTTCCTGAACGTGCTGGACGAGGGCGCCCTGGTGATCGTCCCCGGCGACCGGGCCGATGTGATGGTGGCGTGCCTGGCGGCGTCCTTCTCGCCGGAGTTCCCGGTGGCCTCCGCGCTCATCCTCACCGGCGGTCTCGCGCCCGACGCCAACATCTACCCGCTCCTGGCGCAGGCCCCGTTCCCCGTGTTTGCCGCCACGGAGGACACCTACACCACGGCCCGCCGGGTTTCCGAGGTCCGCAGCGAGATCTGGTCCGGACACCGCCGCAAGGTCGCTTCCGCCCTGGGCCTCTGGTCCCGCCGGGTGGACGAGACCGAACTGATGGAGCGCCTCCACCTGCCCCGGGCGGAGCGGATGACCCCGCTGCGCTTCCTGCACGACCTCATCGAACGTGCCCGGTCTCAGCGCCGGCACGTGGTGCTGCCGGAAGGGACCGACGTGCGGATCCTCCGGGCAGCCGAGATCCTGCACCGCCGTGACGTCTGCGACCTCACCGTGCTCGGCCCCGAATCGGAGGTTCGCGAACTGGCGGCCGCCCGCGGCATCGACCTGTCCGGCATCAACATCGTTGACCCGGCCACCTCGGACCTGCGCCAGAAGTTCGCCGAAAAGTACGCGGAACTGCGGGCGCACAAGGGCGTGGACCTGGCGAAGGCGCTGGAGATCATGCAGGACGTCAGCTACTTCGGCACCATGATGGTCCAGCTCGGCGTGGTGGACGGCATGGTGTCCGGGGCGGCCCACACCACCGCCCACACCATCCGGCCCGCCCTGGAGTTCGTGAAGACGCGCGAGGGCGTCAAGATCGTGTCCTCCGTGTTCCTGATGCTGATGCCGGACCGGGTGCTGGTGTACGGCGACTGCGCCGTGAACCCGGACCCGAACGTGGAGCAGCTGGCGGACATCGCACTGGCGTCGGCGGAAACCGCGGCGCAGTTCGGGGTGGAGCCGCGGGTGGCCATGCTCTCCTACTCCACCGGCGGTTCCGGCTCGGGTGAAGCGGTGGACGAGGTGCGGCAGGCCACCGAGCTGGTCCGCCAGCGCCGCCCGGACCTCGCCGTCGAGGGGCCCATCCAGTACGACGCCGCCGTGGACGCCTCCATCGCGGAGTCCAAGATGCCGGGCTCGTCCGTTGCCGGGCAGGCCACGGTGTTCATCTTCCCGGACCTGAACACCGGCAACAACACGTACAAGGCGGTGCAGCAGAGCTCCGGAGCCGTGGCCGTCGGGCCCGTCCTGCAGGGGCTGCGGAAGCCGGTCAACGACCTCTCCCGCGGCTGCACCGTGGAGGACATCGTGAACACCGTGGCAATCACGGCCATCCAGGCACAGGCCCCCGCTTCCTAGGGCCTGCGTCCTAGGACCAGCTTCCCCAGGCGACAGCCAAGCGAGCCAACACAAAGGGCGACGGCGGCACCCTCCGTGGGTGCCGCCGTCGCCCTTTGTATTCAGGTACTTAGGGCTGCGTCAGCTGTTGTCCGGCTTCGCCATGCTGGTCGGGTCCTCCTGCTTGGCAGGCTCATCGGACAGTCCCTGCGGGGTGAGGTCCAGGTCCTCGGTGTTCTCCGGGGCTTCGGGTGCCTCGCCGGTTTCCTCGGCTTTCACGGCGCCGGTGTCGTCCAGGGCAGGGTTGGCGCCTTCCACCACAGTGGGGTCCTTCTTCCCGGAACCGGTATCCGAATCCGCCTGCGGATCCAGGGGCGCGGTGCTGCTGGATCCCGTGTTGGTGGGGTCGTTCTCGTCGATCGAATTCGGCTCGTTCGTCATGGAAGTGTCCTCTCGGGCGTGGTCCAGCTCGTGTGCCGACTCTAGGCCCCAGCCTCGCCTGTCCGCAAGAAACCCGTGCCCCGGCCCGCCTATAGTGGGGTTTGAACCGCAGAAGCAAGGCTCAGGAGGCCCCAACATGCTCGTGCTCGTCATCAACTCCGGCTCGTCCTCGCTCAAGTACCAGGTGCGCGACGTCGCCGCCGGGAGCGTCCTGACCGAGGGGCTGATCGAGAAGATCGGCATGGGCAACGGCGGTGACGGCGACGGCGAAATCGAGGGCCCGCGGGACCACGCCGAGGCGCTGGAGCTGGTGGATGCCGCCATCCACCAGGAACTTGGCGGCCTGGAGCTGGCCGCGGTGGGGCACCGGGTGGTGCACGGCGGGGAGCGCTTCGCGGAGCCTGTACTGATCGATAACGAGATCACCCGCGCCATCGAGCGCCTGAACCCGTTGGCGCCGCTGCACAACCCCGCCAACGTCCTGGGGATCCGGGCCATCACCAAAAAGTGGCCGGACATGCCCCAGGTTGCCGTGTTCGACACCGCGTTCCACCGCACGCTGCCCGAGCACGCCTGGCGCTACGCCGTCCCGGACGAGCTGTACACCAACCACGGCATCCGCCGCTACGGCTTCCACGGCACGTCCCACGAGTACGTGACCCGGCGCGCCGCCGCGCTGCTGGACCTGCCCGTTGAAGAGTTCGACGGCGTCATCGCCCACCTGGGCAACGGCGCCTCCGTCACGGCCATCCGCGGCGGCAACTCCGTGGACACCTCCATGGGCTTCACGCCGCTCGAGGGCCTGGTGATGGGGACCCGCTCGGGCGACCTTGACCCGTCCATCCTGGTGTTCCTGGGCCGGGCAGGCTGGACCCCGGAGGACCTGGACACGATGCTCAACCGGGAATCCGGGCTGAAGGGCCTGGCCGGCAACAATGACATGCGCTCGGTGGTGGAGGCGTCCGAGTCCGGCGACTCCAGGGCTGCCACGGCGCTCGCCGTCACGTCCTACCGGCTGGCCAAGTACATCGGCGGCTACCACGTGGCCGTGGGCGGGGCGAAGGCCCTGGTGTTCACTGCCGGCATCGGCGAGAACTCCCACCAGTTCCGGGCGCTGGTGGCGGACCGGCTGGGTGCCCTAGGCGTAGAGCTCGACGCCGGCCTGAACGCCGAGCGGTCCAGGGAGCCGCGCGTCATTTCCACGGCCGGGTCCGCCATCCCCGTCCTGGTGGTTCCCACCGACGAGGAACGCGCCATCGCGGAGGCGACGGCCGCCGTCGTCTCCTCATCGGTTGCTCCGTAGGTGTCGTTTTCGGCGCCCAAAACGGCATTATCGGAGCACTCGATGGGGTTCCCGGGACGCTCTCTCACTTAAGGGCGGTTTTCCCGGGACGCTCTCTCACTTACGCCCGGCCCTTGAGGATCAGGTTCCAGTAGACCTGGGGGAAGATGTCCCGGTCCACCACCCAGGACAGCTTGCTCTCGTTCCACGTGGGGACCCGGGGAATGGTGGGCATGGGCCGGTACCGGTCGTCGAACTCGGCGAACACCACCGTGTCCCGCGACACCGTGAACGGGCACACCGAGTAGCCGTCGTACTTTGCGCGCAGCGGCTTCCCCTTCCGGGCGGCAACCAGGTTCTTGGCCAGCACCTTGGTCTGCTTCCGGAGGGCGCCGCCGGATTTTGAGTTGGTGGTCCCGGCCGCGTCCCCCAGGGACCACACGTTGGGGAACCGGATGTGCCTGAGCGTCTGGCGGTCCACTTCCACAAACCCCCCAGTGTCCCCGGCAGCAGGCAGGTCCGTGGCCTTCAACCAGTCCGGTGCCGACTGCGGCGGAACAGCGTTCAGAACGTCGTAGTGGATGGTGTCCTCGGCGCCGGTGGAGATGTCCCGGATGGTGGCGTTCCGGCCCGCCGCGTCCACGTAAACCAGTTCGCTGTTGGTCCGCAGTTCAATGCCGTACTCCGCAATCTTGCGGTCCAGTTCCCGGTCGATCTCGGGCACCCCGAAAACAGTGGGATAGGGCTGGACCATCACCACGCGGATCTGGTCCAGCACGCCTTGCTCACGCCAGTAGTCGCAGGCAAGGTACATGGGCTTTTGGCTGGCGCCGCCGCATTTGATGGGGCCGGCGGGCATGGTGAAGACGGCGGTTCCGGACGTGAGACCGCTCAGCAGGGTCCAGGCCTTGGGTGCCAGCTCGAACTCGTAATGCGACGCTCCATGCTGCGAATGCACGGCCACCGCCAGGCCCGGCACCTCGTCCCAGTCGTACTGCAGGCCGGGGCACACCACCAGTTGCCCGTAGGCCACGGACGAGCCCGAGGCCAGGCTGACGGTGTTGGTGTCCGTGTCCACGTCCACGGCACCGTCATGAATCCACGTCACGCCCTGGGGCATCACCGACTCCTGGGAGCGGATGGCCTCCTGCGCCTGAGCCCGGCCGCCGGCAATATGGGAGAACAGCGGCTGGTAGAGGTGGTGGTCCCTGGGCTCGATGACGGCCACGTCCTTGACCCCGTAGCGTTCCAGGCGGGCTGCCAGGGATACGCCGGCGTTGCCCCCTCCGATGATCACCACTTCATGCTGGGCGGCCACGGCGCTACTTCTTTTCGGTCAGGGCGGAAGCCTTGTGCGCGGCCCGGGCGCCGGTCTTGGCGGATTCCACCACGTACTGCGGTTCGTCCTCGCTGGCCCGGTGCGTGTGTCCGTCCAGCTCAAAGTCGCTGGTCTTCTTCTCAACGATCTTTCCGTGGGTCATGCCCTGCGACGTGTTCCATTCGACGGACGTTCCCTTGCGTAGCGGCATGACTGCTCCTTTGGTGGGGTCCGGGCCGTGGCGGTCTCCGGCCGGAATACGGGTGCTCCATAATAGTAAGCACGGTTAGCTTCTCCGGGTACTGCCGCGGCCTGAAGGTGGGGTGACGACGGCGGGAGGCGGCCGCCGTCGTCACCTCACCTGCGCGCCAAATAGTGGGTTGCTGCCCCGGCTGCCCTGTTGCACAGGGCCCAGTAGGCCACTCCCGCGGCCAGTGAGCCGGCCACCGCCAGGGGCACGCTGATACCGGTCAGCAGGGGGTAGACCAGCCAGTGGACCAGGTAGATGTGCATGGAGGCGCTGGCGAGCAGGACTATCAGCCGGCCCATGGCGCGCGGCACCGGGAGGGCGGGCATCCAGGTGAGCATGAGGATTCCGGCCATCACGGTGAGGTCCCGGTAGGGGTTCTCGAAGAATCCCGGGACGGTGAGGAGCATCAGGGCGGTGACGGTGCAGCGCTGGGCGAGGGTGCGGGAGCGGGCCACCACCCACCCCAGGGCGAACAGCCAGAAGGCAGGGACGGTATGGGGCACGCCGGGCTCTACCAGCTCAAAGCGGGTGAGCAGTCCACCGCCGAACAGGACCAGCGGGAAGACGAACGGGAACCGCCGCTCGGCCCGGTGCAGCCAGGGGAGGGCGAGCAGGGCCGTCATCGCCAGCAGGATATAGACCATCACCTCGATGAACCAGAAGTGCCACTGCGTGGTCACCTGCTCAGGGCCGAGCACGGCGTTCAGGAGCACGATGTTCACCAGGCCGTACCGGTCCGTGACCAGGTAGGCGAAGCCAATGAACACCATGCTGGGCACCGCGATCCGGGCCACGCTGGTGAGCTGGCGCCGCAGGCGGGGCAGCCTCCCGCCGGAGAGCTGGAAGCGGGCGAAGTTGAATCCCGCCGCCGCGAACAATACGTGCGCCATGCCCTGCCAGCTGAAGAGGCCGATGTGGGTGCTGGCAATCAGGAAGATCCCCACGGCGCGGAGGACGAGGCTGGTGTCCATCGGGGCCAGCACGCGCGCGGTCCACGGGCGGGCCGGTTTTTCACCCTGGCGCCCGCCCTGATGTTCGCCCGGATACCGATCCGGGTGCCCGTTCCTGTTCCTGTCCGGCCGCGGTATAAGGTGCCGGACCGGCGTCACGTGCCAGTCCGGCGGCAGGTGCCCCAACACCTGCTCGAGCCGGACTGAAGCGGCCACGAAGGAGAGGGAGTCGCCGCCGAGCGAAACAAACGTGTCGTCGTCGGAAATGTCCGTCAGTTCCAGCGTGTCCTCGAAAATCCGCCTGACCGTGTCCTGCTGGGTGGCGGTGTCCTGCTGGGTTGCGGCGCCGGAAGCGTCCGCCGTGGACTCAGCGGCGCTGGCCGGACGGGAGGGCGGTGCCGCCGGCAGGGCAGCCACGGCTGGATAGTCCACTTTTCCCGTGCCCAGGCGCGGGAGCTCCTCCACGGCATGGAGGTCGACGGCGGCCCGCGGCAGTCCCAGCCCCTGGGCCAGGACCTTGGTGAGCAGGTGGGTGTCGTGGTCCCCTTCGACGGCGACGACGAGCCGCTGGTCCGTCCCGGCGCTGGCCGCTACCACGCCGAGGTCGGCGAGGAGGCGTTCCACCTGGCCCAGGTCCACCCGCAGCCCAACGATCTTGACGAACCGGCTGCGGCGCCCGCGCACCTCGTAGAGTCCGGCACTGTTCTTCCGGGCGAGGTCACCCGTGCGCAGTTCTGTGACCGTGCGGCCCAGCGCCAGGTCGCCCGGGCTCTCTGCATAGCCCAGCATCACGTTCGGGCCGCTGTACACCAGTTCGCCGTCGGCAAGCCCCGGGACGGGCTCGATCCGGAAGGCTCCGCCGGGAACGGGAACACCGATCGCGCCGGGATGGTCGGTTGCCAGGTCCGGCGGCAGGTAGGCCATGCGGGCGGTGGCCTCCGTCTGGCCATACATGACGAACAGGTCCCAGCCCCTCTCCCTGCCCAGTTCGGCGTAGTGCCGTACCGAGTCCGGGGCAAGCCGGCCGCCGGCCTGGGTGACATAGCGCAGGGCGGGCAGGTCCATGTCCGCAAAGCCCACGCGCTCCAGCAGTTCGAAGGTGTAGGGAACGGCGGCGAAGGCGGTGGCGCCCTCCCGCCGGAACAGTTCCCAGAAGCACGGATCAACCACGGACAGCCCGGTGAGGACCAGCCCTGCGCCACGCAGCAGGTGGCTGTTGATCACTGAGAGCCCATAGCAGTAGGACATGGGCAGCGTGGTGGCGGCGCGGTCGTCCCGGGTGATCTGCAGGTAGGTGGCGATGGATTCGGCGTTGGCCTGGAGGTTGGCGTGGGAAAGCCGCACCAATTTGGGGGAGCCCGTGGACCCGGAGGTGCTGAGGAGCAGGGCAAGGTCCGGATGCAGGGTATGCCGGGTCCCCGGACGGCGTTCGTCCAGGACGCACTGCCCGTCGGCCGAGCGCACCACCACATCGGGATCGTAGGCGGCCACCAGGGACTCAAGGGCCGCGGGCTTGTCCTCCGGGAGGAGGATCAGCGGGTGGCCGGAGGCGAGGGCTGCCAGGTAAGCAACGACGGATTCGACGCCGTTGGAGGCGGCGAGCGCGATCAGGCGGCGCTCGGTGCCGAGCCTTCGGGCGAAGCTGTCCACCCGGTCGGCGAGTTCGCCGTAGGTGAGGGTCAGTCCGTCGGTGATGATGGCAGGCCTGTTTCCGTAGCTCGAAAGATCGGCAGCGAAAGGTACCCGCGCGAAGTCAAGCTGCGTGGTCATCCGACGATGGTATTAGCTAAGCCTCACCTAAGTAAAAAGCACTGTTATAGACCATTGAGTGGAGAAATAATCGGCTGGCCTAGCCCGGATCTGTTGTGGGGAGCGGTTCCGTAGCAGGGGCAGTGGGACCTGTGCCCGCCGGCGGCTGTGCGGTTTGAACCGGAGTGGACGACGGCGCCGGGCTTGCTCCGCCGGCCGGGGCCGGTGGCGCGGTTGCTGCTTCGGTTCCTGCCGGAGCAGGAGCAGATGCTTCAGCGGCCGGAACAGTTGGCTCCGGCTCGGCCTGCGTGGTGGAGGCGGCAGTCGGGCTGGGCGAAGCCGTCTGGCCGGGGTGCGGCCCCGCCGAAGCGTTGGGATCGGCCTTGATGATGGCGGTGATCTGGTCCTTGTAGGAAGCAAGAGCGGCTTGGATCTCTGAGAGGGGCACGTTCTGGACGTTCCTGCCGTAAGCGGCGATCTCTTCCCACAGTGCTGTCAGTTGGGCCATGCTGTCCTCAGCCAGTGGGCCGTCCAAGGTTAGTACCAGCTGGCTGGCCAGTGCATAGGTAAGGCAGTCCAGGCAGTTGTAGTTGGCGGCAGCTGACAGGTTCTCCGGAATAATGACGTCCGTTTGTCCCACAACAAGGACCACCTGGAAACCGACCGCCACCGCAGCGCATCCTGTGCAGCTGGCAAAGGCATAGGCCTCGTTCCGCGTGTCCACCGGCTCGCCGTCCTCAGCCCATACCAGTGCGAAGGCCACACTGTAGCTGACCGAACCGTCGCTGGTGTTGACGGCGAGGGCCCGGTTGCCGTCCGGGCTAGGCGCCGCCGGCCGGTCGAACGGGAACACCCAGGAGGGAGAACTGCCAGGGGCCGTGGTGGACCTGGATGAAGCAGGTTCGGTGCCGGGAGCGCCCGCAACGGGAACCAGCACCATACTCAGCTGGGGACTATCCCGCGTGGGGGTAGGTGTGCCGGTTGGCCAAAGAGCCACGGTGCGTCCGCTGCGCCCTTCCCTCAAGGCGGTGTCGCCGACCGGAAGAATTGAGGTGGTGGCATCTGCAAGGGTGCCACGTTCGTAGGGCTGGACGGGGCGGTAGGTTCCGCCGTCGGGCCACCATGCCCAGGCGAGGCCGGCAAGGAGGGCGCCCACCACTGTCAATGCGGCGGTTCGTTGGACGGCCCTGCCGCGGGTCTTGTGCCAGAGCCCTGTGACCAGTTGGCGCACCAGGCGCAGCAGGATGTACAGCATGCCCAGCATGGGCAGTGCCACGGCAACAATGGCGAGGAAGCGTACCGCGGCCCCGGCCGGGTCTCCGGCCGAAAGGCTTTCTGCCAGCAGGTCTTGCTGCCGGGCGGCGCTGCTCCATGCGGTGGCCAGCAGCCGTGGCAGCGAAATCACCATCATGGCCAGGCTGAACAGCAGCAGGGGCACGGTGACCAGGACCCAAAGCGTCACAACGGCGCGCGCCCATGGTTTGAGGACCCTATTTTCAGGCCGCCCCCAGCGCCATGGAAGCAGGCCCAGCAGGACAGGTTTGATGCGCTGGAAGAGGTCGGGCACCCCGGTGGCGTCCGCCAGGATGTGGTAGCCGTCGAACCTGACCAGGGGCAGCAGCTGGCGGACCATTTGGAGGATCTGGGTCACCACAACCAGCAGCAGTGCGTCGAAGCCCGTTACCCACCAGAGTCCCATGATTGCCACGGCAACGATGGCGTTGAAATAGAGGCCGCCGAGGTCCGTCCGGAGCCGCCCGCCGCGGCCCAGCCGGTAGGAGTCGGTGACATCTGTGAAGAATGCCGGCCAGACCAGGTAGAGGCCCGCGCCCATCGAGCCGGGGACGGCACCTCCCTTCCGTGCTGCGGCGGCGTGCCCGAACTCATGGAAGCCTGCAGACAGGATGGTGATGGCGAAGATCAGCAGGAGCAGGAGGGGATTCTCAAACGCTTCGTGGGTGGCCGACCCCAGTCCCTTCACCATCAACACCCACCAGCACGCTGCCAGGAAGGCTGCGGTTACGGCCACCACGATCAGGGGGTTGAAAAGTGCAGCGAATGGAGCCGTGATTTTGCCTGTCCGCACCGGATCGGTCACGGTGTAACGGAAACGCATCCCCAGCAGGGGATCGGCCTTCTTCACTTCCGGCTGGGATCCGTCGGCCAGCCGGAGCAGGCCCAGCGGCAGGAGCTGGGAATCAATCAGGGTGCGCACGTTGTCAGCGCTGATGAGCCTGCCGGAGCCGGCACTGGCATGCTCTGCAATCTCGGGAACGCTGCGCGTTCCGTCTATTGCTTCCAGCACAAAATAGAGCAGCGGCGTCAGCTGGAGGGTTTGTCCGTCGGCGCGGCGGACCAGGGAGGGCGGCTCCCGGTAGCCTGATCCTTCGGACTCGCCGATCAGTTGGACGCCGTCGGCGAGCCGGGGGACCTGCGGGTGGTGCTCAGCCTCCAGGGCAGGGGACGACGGCGGGCCCGCCTGGGGGCGCGGCCCGCCGCTGGTTTGGGTCATCTGTGCTTACTGTTCGAGGTTGGACTGCTGGTCAGCGGAGGCGTTGGCCTGGCCCTCGATGTGCTGGCTGATGATGGCATCCTGCTCGGCCACGGCGTAGGCCTGGCTGTCGATGGAACCGATGTTCGCGGCCACGGCCGCGTCGATCGGGGCCGCGACGTTCGCATTGGCGGCCACGGCGCCGTTGATCGGCGCCGCGATGTCCGCGTCCGCAGCAAGGTCCACGTTGACGTTGAGCAGGTCGCCGTCCAGTGCCGCTGCGGGATCCACGGGCACCGCGCCGACATCGGGCAGGGTGCCGTCGGGCAGTGTTCCGTCCGGAAGGGTGCCATCGGGGAGGAGGGCGCCGCCGTCGGCCGTTCCTGTGGTGGTTCCCGCAACCGGGCTTCCGCCGTCCACCGTGCCCGCGCCGCTGCTCTCCGGTGTTCCGCCGTCCACCGTGTCATTGCCCTGGTCGATGGTGCTGTCCTGGGTGGACTCCGCATTCGCGTCGGCCACGATGCCCTGCTCAATCATGACGCCCTGATCGGCGAGTGCCTGGGCGTCCGAGCCGTAGGAAAGAATGTTGGCGGAGGCTGCGGCGTCAATCGGTGCTGCGACGTTGGCGTTCGCTGCCACAGCAAGGTCGATGGGCGCTGCCGCGTCGATACCCAGGTCCAGGTCGGCATTCAGGTCCAGGACAGAGGCAACTTCCTTGTCCGGCAGGGCCGTTGCCTGCTCTGACATCAGTTCGTCGTCGGTCAGGGGACGCATTTCCTGTTCCATGCTCACGCAAAACCTCCACATGCGGCGCTGGTTGTCCTGCCCCCAGCGGGCAGCCAGCCAGACAATAGTAAGCCTGATTAGCATTTATGGGTACTGAGGGCGTCATGAGCGTTACCGCTGGTCAGGCCTGTGGGACCGCACGCGCGCGGCTTAATTCCCAGGCGGTGCCGGCCCTTCCGGCAGGGCATTGACACCGGCCTGCCGAAGGTCCACTCTGGCGCTGTGCCTGCCTATCGTGCCGGCAGAGCCGAGCCGGCATCAGGTGCCCTGTGAAGGAGGCTCCAATGCCTGTTGTGGAAGAAAGTGTTGTTATTGCCCGGCCGCCGCAGGAGGTCTTTGACTTCGTGTCGAAGTTCCAGAACGTCGCGGTCTTCGATTCCTCCGTCACCTCCTCGGAACAGGTGGGGGACGGCCCCCTCGGCGTCGGTACCCGCGGACGCGGCACCAGCAAAGTAATGGGCAGGCAGTTCGACTGGACCGTCGAGGTTACCGAGTTCGATCCGCCCCGGCGCATTGTGTCCCGCTCCGTCGAGGGCAAGCTCGACTTCACCATCACCTTTACCCTTGAACCGGCCGACGGCGGCACCCGCCTCACCCAGCGGATCGACGCCGCGAGTGGCCTGGGCGGCGTATTCGGCAAGCTGGCCGACCCGCTCGTTGAACGGGCCCAGGGCCGCACCGTCCGCGCCAACCTCGAAACCCTGGCGGAGTGGCTGGTGGAGCATCCACAGACCTGAGCTGCCAGATTTCCCCATCGATTGCTCCGAAAACGCCGTTCTCAGGGGTCTAAACGGCAGTATCGGAGCAATCGATGGCGTACGCCCGGCCTACTTCAGGCCGGCACCCGGCAGCAGCTCCGTGGCCCCAAGGGAATCGGCGATGAACGCGTAGTCCCAGGCGCGCTCGCGCCACTGCACGTAACGGCCGGAGGCGCCCCCGTGTCCGCCGTCCATTTCGATCTTCATGACGATCGGCTCGGTTCCGGTGGTCTTGTTCCGCAGCTCCTGCACCCACTTGGCCGGCTCAACGTAGAGGACCCGGGTGTCGTTGAAGGACGTGACGGCGGCAATCTTCGGGTAGGCGGCCGGGCGCACGTTCTCGTAGGGGGAGTAGGACTTCATGTACTCGTAGACACCGGGATCCGTGATGGGGTTGCCCCATTCCTCCCACTCCAGGGCGGACAGCGGCAGCTCCGGGTCCAGGATGCTGGTCAGCGGGTCCACGAACGGCACCTGGGCCACGATGGCGGCGTACTTCTCCGGTGCCATGTTCGCCACGGCACCCATCAGCAGGCCGCCGGCCGAACCGCCCAGCGCGGCAATCCGTGCCGGGTCCACCCAGCCCGAGGCTGCCAGCCAGTCGGTGGCGTCCACGAAGTCGGTGAACGTGTTCTTCTTGGTGAGCTTCTTGCCGTTCTCGTACCAGTGCCGCCCAAGCTCGCCGCCGCCGCGGATGTGGGCGATCACGAACACCACGCCGCGGTCCAGCAACGAGAGCCGTGCAATGCCGAAGCCCGGGTCCATGCTCATCTCGTACGAGCCGTAGCCGTACACCAGGCCCGCCGCCGTCGAATCCTGCTTGACTGCCTTGTGCCGCAGCACTGACAGCGGGATCCGGGTGCCGTCGGATGCGGTGGCCCATTCGCGGGTGGCCACGTAGTCATTGCCGTCGTAGCCGCCAAGGACCGGGCTTTCCTTCCGCAGGAGCAGTTCCCCTGCCGGCACCTCGGGGGTGGGCAGCACAAAGTCATAGATGCGCGACGGCGTGAAGTAGGACGTGTAGCCCAGCCGGATCACGGGTGCCTCGTAGTCCGAGCCGCCCACGCCCGCGGTGTACAGCTCTTCGTCGAAGGCGGGTTCAACCGGTGCTTCCTGCGCCGGAGTACCCAGCCCATGCAGCCCAATGACTTGTACCCGTTCGATGGTGTCCTTGCGGATGGACACGATGAGGTGCGTGGAGGTGACGCCGGCCCCGTTGACGCGGACGTCGTCGGAATGCCCGACGACGGTGACCCAGTCCTGCTCGGACAGCGGCCTGGCGAGCTCGGCCGGGTCCGCCAGGGACACCATGGAATTGATGGCGCCGCGGTTGTGCGTGAGCAAAATGCGTTCGCTGGCGGTGCCGTCCGGGCCGGTGAGGAGGAACGGCTCTGCCTCGTAGAGCACCCGGTCGTTGCGGGAGATGACGGTGGTCAGTTCCTGGGCGGGGTCGTCAAAACGGAGCAGGCGCGTCTCGCTGTATTCCGAGCATCCGATGCCCAGCACCAGGTACCGGCGGTCGGAAGAAAGCTCGAAGCCCAGCCACATGGCGGCGTCGTCCTCCTGGTAGATGACGACGTCCTCGGCCACGGGCGTTCCCAGGGTGTGCGCCTTCACCTGGTAGGGGCGCCAGGAGTCGTCCACCACGGTGTAGAAAATCCGGGTGCCGTCCGGTGAAAAAGCGACGCCGTAAAAGATGTTCTCGATGACGTCAGGCAGCAGTTCTCCGGTGCGGAGGTCCTTGATGCGGAGGGTGAAACGCTCATCTCCCGAGTTATCCACCGCGTAGGCGTAGAGGTTGCCGTCTACCGTTACCGCCGATCCGCCTACCGAGAAGAACGGCTTGCCCTCGGCCTCGATGTTGCCGTCCAGGAGGACTTCCTCGCCGGGGATCCCGACGCCCGGCTGCACCGCGGGAGGGGTCCAGTCGGCGATCTTGTCCCCGGTGTCCGCGGCCCTGACCCGGCACTGGATGCCGTACTCCTTGCCCTCGGCCGAGCGGCTGAAGTACCACCAGCCGTCCTTGCGGTGCGGTACGGAGAGGTCGGTTTCCTGCGTGCGGCCCTTGATCTCCTGGAAGATGGCCTCCCGCAGCGGCTCCTGGTGGGCGGTGACTGCTTCCTGGTAGGCATTCTCGGCCTTCAGGTGCGCCACCACCTCGGCGGATTCCTTGTCCCGCAGCCACTCGTAATTGTCCACGAAGGTGTCCCCGTGGTGGAGGCGTTCGGACGGGATTTTCTTGGCCGCCGGCGGGGTGGGAACGGCGGTGGCGGCGGAGTCCTGCAGCGGGGTCTGGGTCATGCCTTCAATATATAGAGCCGCCCCGACAATTTTGCCGCCGTTCGCTACCGGGGGATTACACCGCCAAACCCCTCTCCTCCCACCCCGGACGCTCTCTCACTTGATGCCGGTTTCCCCCGGACGCTCTCTCACTTGACGCGGGTTTTCCGCGGACGCTCTCTCACCCGAGGACGCTGGTCGGCTTGAGGTGGCAGGCGTATCCTGTTCACGCCAAGGCACATCCGCCCAGCGTGAGAGGGGAAGTTCATGACCATCCCGCCAGTGCACGAGCCCGAGCCGTTCCCGCCGGAACCGGGCCCCACCCAGCCGGATCCGGCCCACCCCGGGCATCCCGGCCCGCCGGCCCCCAATCCGTTCCCTGCACCTGAACCGCCAGGGCCGCTGCCCGTGCCGGACCCCGGTCCCGCACCCCTGCGGCCGGATCCCACCCGGGACTAAGCCGGCGCCGGCGAACATCGCCACATCCCAACCCAGGAGCAGCCAGAAAAGGGGCCTTCCGCACCACGTGGAAGGCCCCTTTTCCCGCCTTCCGACGCGCCTTCCTGCACCCAGAAAAAGTCCAAAAAATCTCCCGCAAGACGCTTGCGGACCTGCCTCTCCAGTGATAAAAAATCTGTATCAGCCAATACAGATCGGCTGAAAGCAAAAAGTGTTGGACCGTCTCTTACGAGGAGGGAAGCCATGTTGATGCGAACCGATCCGTTCCGCGAGCTGGACAGGCTGGCCCAGCAGGTCCTCGGCACCGCAGCGCGTCCGGCAGCCATGCCGATGGACGCATGGCGTGAGGACCAGGAATTTGTAGTCGCCTTTGATCTGCCCGGCGTCGATGTGGATTCAGTGGACCTGGATGTGGAACGGAACGTCCTCACGGTCAAGGCCGAGCGGCCTGATCCTGCGGGCAAGGACACCGAGTTGATCGCCTCCGAGCGGCCGCGCGGCGTGTTTAGCCGCCAGCTGATCCTCGGGGACACCCTGGATGCTGAAAATGTGAAGGCTACGTACGACGCCGGTGTCCTGACACTGCGGATTCCTGTCGCCGAAAAGGCCAAGCCGCGGAAGATCGAAATTGAGACGAAGGGGGCAAAGCAGGAAATCGCCGCCTAGTTTCAACACAGGATCGGGACGTCAGGCACTGATTGTTTACTGCCTCTTCAGGGCGGATGGCCATTCTGAGCACGCCACAGCGCTTCCCGCGCATCGGCAGGTTGCGCCTGAACTTCCCGATACGGTGGCCCCCGGTTTCGGCCGGGGGTCGTCCCATGCCCGGAGTCCTAGGCACGGTCGAGGCCACGAATCAGGTGTTGAGCTCCAGCATCAGGGCGGGCAGCTCGTCGGCCAGTTCACGGGCCAGGAATCCCAAGGGTCCAAGCCTGCTGGCCAGCCGGTCCGCGGCAGCGGCATGGAGGTGTGTTCCCCAACAGGCGGCCTGCGGGCCCGTGGTTCCCCGGGCACGGAGGCCGGCGATGGCCCCCGCCAGAACGTCGCCGCTTCCGGAGGTGCCCAGCCCGCCGTAACCGGTAGTGATCTTCCACAGCTCCGATTCCTCGGGGGCGTCCGGGCCGGACGGGCGGCCAATGAGCCCCTGGCAGCTCACCACGGCCTGGTACCTGTCGGCTATTTCCGCGACATCCGCCGGCAGGTCCTTCAGATCCCGGCCCAGCAGGATCTCCGCCTCCTTGGGGTTGGGCGTGAGGATCAGGCGGCCCTTCCACGGGTCACACCGGTCCGCCACGTTCACCAAGGCACCCAAAGCGAAGGCATCGAGAACGACGGCGGGACCTCCGCCGTCGTTCTTCTCCCCAGCGGCAGCCTCCCGCTCCAGGAGGGCCCGGAGCAGGTCCTCGGTGAGGTCCGGATCGTCCAGGCCCGGGCCGACCAGGATGGCGTCAGCGCTGTCCAGGTACGAGGAAATGAGGTCCAGTCCCTCACCGGTAACGGACCCGCTGGAGCTTTCGGGCAGCCCCATGGCCCCGCACTCAGGCAGTGCCACGCCCACGTGGACGGCCACGGATTCCGCCACGGCCAGGGTGAGCCTCCCGGCACCTGAGCGCAGTGCGGCCGCACCGGCGAGCAGCGCCGCCCCCGGCGT
>NZ_JBJURL010000074.1:0-21395 GCF_046097905.1 Pseudarthrobacter sp. NKDBFgelt
TCCAGGAAGACGCCGTTGCGTACGAGGGCTGACGCTGCCTGACCGGGGGCCGCCGCTCCTGGAGTACGCTCGCAGTGGGTCGCTTTCGCGCTGGCACCGCGGCTGAGCATCCTGGTGGCGTGGGGCGTGCTTTCTGTGGCTATAGTCCTGGGCGAGTTCGGGGAGCTGTTCGGCCTGCCGGCGTGGCTGCAGGACGCGAGCCCGTTCCGGCACTCTTCCGCCATGCCGGTGGAATCCTTCAACCAAGCGGGGGCGGTGGGCCTGCTGCTCGTGGCGGCGGCCGGGGCTGCGCTGGCCGCCTACTTCCTGCGCCGGCGGGACCTCACAGCCTGATGACGCACGCACGGTAAAACATAGAACCTTCGGGCTTTTCCCGCACACATGACGCTCCTATAGCTGTCAATCGTCGAGTTGAGCAGTGGCAGTGGCAGCTTGGTGTCAGCTGCCCACAATTGGGGACAATTCTTAACGGGTTATCCACCGCTACGACTGCCGAGGGAGCTGCCCAATGGCTCCCAAATATTCCAGCCGTGGATAACCCCGAATTGCCCCCAACCGTGGACAGCTCAAAGTCACCTGGTCTGCGGATAGACCAAGCACCGGAGGATGTCAGAAGGCTACAAACCAATCAACCGCGTGCCAGCTTCTTTCGAACGTGGTAGTGCGGCTGTTCTCATGGAACAATCTGCCCATCGGCGCCTAGACCACCCTTCGCCGCAAAACACCAAAGTCGGGAGCATCAACATGTTGCGTAAGCAAAAAGTCTTGGTTGCCTCGTTGATCACCGCTGCCGTCGTCGTGACACTGGGGCCTTTGTTGGGTTGGGAGTGGGGCGCTGGCGTTCTTATAGGTTTGGGTGCCGGCTTGGGCACTTGGATTGGAGTTAGGTCCGGTAACAAGCATGCCAAGGAAACAGACGAGTATCGCGAGCAGTGGTTGAACAAAAGAGCCAAGCGTCAGCAGCCTGGGCAAACGTCACCTGAGTCCTTGGACAGTGACAACCCCGGAAATTAGTACGTCCTAGGAGACTGCCTCAAGTACAGGGCTCTGGGATCCAGGAGAGGCTGCCGCTCGGATATGTAGCCACGGCGGAAGCCCGCAAGGGAGCCCTCAGCGTACGCCGGGCGGCCAGTACCTTGTCATGATCCGGCTAGTCGCTGGTCCACATGGCATCAATGAGGGAACCGTAGCTCATGTCGCTGTTTGTCATCTTCCCTGCGTCTTCGTAACGCAGCACGAGCCAGTCCGACTGGTACCCGTCCTCCCCTAGCGTGCGGGCATACTCCTGTGCGGCACCACGTGTCCAAAACTGGTACACCGCAATCTCGTCTGCCACGATTGCTGCTCTACAGCTCACCTGAGCTGAGCAGACCTCGGAGGTTACGTCCCGGGCGTTGGTCACCGGAAGGTTCGGCTGGTACTCAAAAGCCTCCACTGCGTTGCCAGGACTCAGGTACCAGCGATTGAACAAAGCGACGTGCGTCAGGAACAAAGCCGGCAGGAGCACCACAACAGCGGCAATGACCCACCGACGGAATCGACGCGACTGACCAAGCCTCTCGTTATCCCCCATGCCGAGAGTTTAGTGGAAGCGGTGGGCTGGTTGCCCTTGCCCTTGCCGATCCCGGATGAACGGTCAGCCTCAGCCTCTCGCCGGCGCCGCTTGTTCCTCCAGCCATCGCCGATACGCGGAGATGAGACTATCGTTTCTGGTTTGCCCGCGCTCCAGTCGGGAAAGGTAAGACGGCCATTGATGTAGGTGCTCGGCCGCGTTCTGAAGGGTCAGTCCCAGCTCTTGTCGGAGCGGTCGCAGATCGGCAATTGAAGGGGCCGGGACGGGGTTCATAATCTGTCGAAAAAGTTCGCGGGCGACATAGCGCTTCAGGCACCGCATGATTTCCCGTTTGCCTTTACCTTCCAGCGTTCGTTTGGCCACGTATGCCTTCGTCCTGGGATCAGAGCCCATGCGCACCAACACGACATGATGAAGGGCCTTGTTGGCATTGCGGTCCCCGCCGCGACTCAGCCTGTGACGGCTCGTTTTGCCCGAGGACGCGGGGACGGGCGCTACCCCCACCAGTGCCGCGAACTGGGCCTCGCTGCCGACACGTTCCAGGTTGTCGCCCACTGTCACCAGCAGCTGGCTGGCAACCTCAACACCGACTCCCGGAAGGTCGCAGAGCAACGGCGCGTACGCATCAAGAATTTCCTTCAACGCCGAATCGGCCTCAGTGATTTCCTCGGTAAGTGACTGATATCTGCAGGCCAGTTTCTTCAGAGTCCACGCAGTCACATGGACGGGGTCTGCATGATGACCAGCAGGCCTGGCCCGTGACATCGCCGCGATCATGGCCGCCGTCACCATGCCACGGTATTTCTCCCTGATCACCTCGGGAGAGGAGACCAGAAGATCCTTGATCTGGTTGATCGCAGCAGTCCTCGCCTTCATGGCCGACGATCGTGACGCCCGCAGCACACGCATGCACTCCACCGGGCCGTCCTTGTCCTTGGGAACAGCAGTGCAGCGCTCAGCCAACACCGATTCAGTGGCGTGATATGCATCCAGAGGATCGGACTTGCCCCTGAGCCGGCGCTGCTGACGGTTGGGCCGGTTCACCTCCACCACGGACAGGCCTTCGGAGCGCAGCACCTTGGTCAGCGCAGCACCGTAGGTGCCGGTGCATTCAACACCGAACGCAACAACCTCCCCATAGGACCGGGCGAACTCAACAATTTTCCGGTACCCGGATCCTGTTGCGACGAATTCACGGTCCGCCAGAGGCCGGCCGTGCTCGGTAACAACGGCAACGTGATGAGTGTCCGCATGAGTATCCACACCGACAATGACTCGGACTTCTTCCTTATCCGGCATAGTGCCTTCCCTGACGAAGCGAGATCACGTGGCCTGGGTGGGCAGACAACACGGTGAGGGGATCATGGTCAAGCTCCTATCAAGTCATGACCGCCCAGCCCAACGCGAAAAGGTCATGAACCAGCGGACAATACATGTGAAAGACAGCGCCCCGAAGAACGCGTCAAGTGGACGAAGAGTCACACCGGTTCAAAACCAATACCATCATTACCGTGGACGACGGGGACCCACCTGGCCGGCTGCTCACAAGCGCCAGGACACCACGAGCGGGAATTTCACCACCGGGACCGGCGAATACGCACAGCCTGGAAACAGCGAGCACGCCTTGGAATGAATTAGCTTCCCACTTCACTTTCCCTCCGACTTTCAAGATCAGCTCAAGCCATTTGATGGAGCCGGAGGAGGTCTTTAGTACCGCAAGTTTCCCTAGTAGGCCGCACCTAAAAGGACTATCCTTCGCATAGGTGTCGACGCAAAGACGTAATTGGATACCTTGATAAAGCCCCGGCGCAATACGCGCCACGGGACTGTTCGGCCTCTCAGGCCGTCGCATTGGCTTCAGCGTGTGTATCTACGCACCCAGTGAGTCAACCAACAACTCAGATGCCCAGGGCACACTTGTCCATGTCTTTGTGTGCCTTCAAACCGTGCAGGCTTTCCACACGATCGCCGTGCTTAATCACACGTCAATTTGCCGCGCATCTGACTCATGCTTGGAATCCTTTGAAAAGCGGACAAACAATGAAATCCCTGAAGATACTCCTTGTGCCACTCCTGCTCGTTGGCGGCTTGGCCGGCGTCCCCGCAGCGCAAGCAGCGGCATTACCCCCCAGCCTCGCCGGTGAAGTCCTTACAGGGACTCAAGGTCCGGAAGGTGCCGTGGGGACCTGCAACAGCGGAGCAGCAGCGGGCACATTCACCTATCATGCAGAGGGAACGGCCACGGGCCCATACCCCGGCACTTTCGTGGAGGACATCACCATCGGTGCGGGGTACATGCCCTTCAATTTGCCGGAGTCGGCACCGACCATGACTTCCTTCCACGCCACCTTCACCATCACCAGCGGCTCAACAATAATCACCGGCACCAAGGAATTACCTGAATTCGCGCCCGGATTCGCCTGGTGCACTGGTACCTCACAGCCCGTTTTCTACGGCTTCTTCGAAACCACTGCCCTGACCTACTCCGCGACCATCGAGACCGACGGCAGAACATACGTCGACAGCGGAACAGCCAAAGCGCGGGACGCAGAATTCGACGGCAACCGCGCGGCTGCGCACAAGACCTTCACCGAGGAGTTCCTCACATCCAACGGCGTCGCCCCTCGTGAGCCGCTCACCAAAGAAGAGTGCAAGAACGGCGGCTGGAAGATCTTCCCACAGAAATTCAAGAACGAGGCTAAGTGCAAACAATATGTGGCCGAGCACTGACCGCCTAGAGGAGCGACTTGGATTAGGGTGCAGTTCACGGTGAGACCCAATAGGGCACCCGCACGCAATAGGCAGTGACAAGAGTCTGCCTATTCGAACTGGATCCCGAGCCCAGCCGGCTTCCCCTTTGTCATGATTCGACGGCCATAGGAGCATGATGAGATGGAGCACCCAGCGATGAAAATGATGCTGCTGACCGCCGGGACGCGCGGCGACGTGGAACCCTTCTTTGCGCTGGCCCGGGCCGCCGCGGCCCGGGGGCACCAGGTCCGGATTGCCATTCCGGAGAACTCCGGCGCGGACACCGCCGGGCTGGACACCGTCAGCCTGCGCATGGACTTCGCCCGGCTCGTCAGTGACCAGGGGGTTTCTCCCCGGGCTGCGGCCAGGACGTTCCGGACAGTGATCCGGCCCGCGGTTAGCCAGCTGCTCTCCGCGGCCGTGGAGCACATCGCGGCCTACGCCCCGGATGTGGTGGTCTATCACCCGAAAATCCTCAGTGCTCCGGCCGCGGCCCACAGGCTGGGGATCCCGTCAGTGCTGGTGGAGACCGTGCCCGCGCTGACGCCCACCAGGGAGTTCCCGTCGCCCATCATCCCCGCGGCCAGCCTGGGCCCGCTGAACCGGGCCAGCTACGCACCGGCGAGGGCGGCCACACTGATGTTCAGGCGGGAACTGCAGGCTGCCCTGGAGATCCTGCCCGGCAGAACCGGACCTACAACGGAAACCCGCGCCACACTGATCCCCGTCAGTCCCCACCTGCTTCCCCGCCCGTCCGATTGGCCGGCGTCGGTGCACCTTACGGGCCACTGGGCCGAAAAACCCGCGGCCGCGGAGATCGACGACGAGCTGTCGGCTTTCCTGGACGGCGGGGACTTTGTGTACGCGGGGTTCGGCTCAATGAAGGCCGGTGACGCCGCGGGCCGGGGCACGGCGATCATTGAGGCGGCCCGGAGGAACGGCCTGAGGGTGCTGGTTGCCACGGGCTGGGGAGGGATCGACATTCCGGCGGCCGCGATGGGCGGCGACGTCCTGGTCAGGGAGTCGGTGGCCCACCACATGGTCCTGCCACGCGGCGCGGCCGCTATCCACCACGGCGGCGCTGGAACGGTCCACGCCGTGGCACGGGCAGGTGTTCCGTCCGTGGTGGTGCCGTTCATCGCTGACCAGCCGTTCTGGGGAGCGGTCCTGCACCGGCGCGGCCTCGGCCCGAGTCCGCTCCCGTACCGGAAACTCACCGCGGACAAGCTGGCCAGGGCCCTTGGCGAAGCCCGAAGCTGCCGGAACCAGGCCGCGCGCACCGGTGAGCTGATGCGCGCAGAGGATGGGACCGCCGTCGCGCTTGGTGTCCTGGAAAGCCTGGCGGGTGCGTAAAGTTCCGCGGGCCGGCGTTCAGGCAGCCCCGGGAACGCTGGCCGGAAGATGGCGGGCGGGGTCGAACGCGTCAAAGGATGACGCGCCGATCAGGAAGATGCCCCGCTGCGGAATCCAGAAGTCGCCCAGCCGGGTCTGCACGCGCAGGGGCTGCAGGCTGCCAAAGTCTTGCCCGGCCAGCGAGGCAGAGCTCCGGGAGACGAACCACATACGGCGGGGTTTCGCCCGGAAGCCCTGCCCGTTGGGGACGGCGCCCGTCAGCCCCAACCGGCCCGCGCGGAGCGCCGGACCCGAGGCAGCACCCATGGCCTTCAGGACCGCCGTGTTCTCCAGGACCGCGGCAGGCAGGGCCGCCAGCACCGCCGTCATCGCACGGGTGACGGGCGTTGATGCCAGCTCAAGGTCCCACGCCAGGTCCACGTCCCCGCCAATGCGGACACTGAACGCCGAATCGCCCGTCCAAATGACCGTGATGGGGCATTGGACCGCAGCCTCCAGCGCCGCTCCGAAGTAGCGGGCGCAGGACACAGCAGGCGGGGCGTCGGCGTAGATGGTCCAGGAGCCGGAGGGCCGGCGTAGCCACACCGACCTGTACCCGGGCCCAACACTGGTCACGGGGAAACGCCGCATGGCCAGAACATGGCCGGAACTGAAGGACAGGCCCATCACCCCGTACCCGGAAAACCGCTCATCGTCCCCGGGCCCCAGGACGGCACTTTGTTCAGCTTCGAGGACCTGCGCCCGGATTGTCTTCATGGCTTCCTGCCTCCACAGTCAGCGGTGGCGTCAGTCTACGCCCGGCTGTCCTGCCGCGGGAGTGACCCGGATCCGGGAGATGCGCAGCCGGTCCATCGCCGTCACGGTGAGCACGTGCCCGGCCACCTCTACGCTGTCGCCCACCCGGGGGAGCCGGCCCAGCCGGTCGATGACGTATCCGGCCACGGTCTCATAGTGGCCCTCCGGCAGTTCGATGCCGGATGCGGTTTCGAACTCCTGCAGGATCAGGGCGCCGTCCACGTCCACCGTCCCGTTGGCCCGTGTGATCCGGTCCTCGGCGTCCACGCCGGTGTCGTACTCGTCGTAGATTTCTCCCACCAGCTCCTCCACCAGGTCCTCGAGGGTGACGATGCCGTCCGTGCCGCCGTACTCGTCCACCACCAGCGCGATGTGCTGGCCCAGGCGGCGCATCCGGGACAGCGAGGGCAGCACTTTGTTGGTGCCCGGCAGTGGAAGGATCTCCCGCACGATGCCCCGCACCGGACCGTCGTCGTACCCTCCCTCGCGGGGCATAAGGTCACGGATGTGGACAAACCCCAGGACGTCGTCGGGCGTCTTGTCCATGACGGGATAGCGCGAGAACGGGCCGTCCCGCACCATGCTGCGTGCCTCGGCGATGCTCAGGCTGCCGTTGATGAACGTCACCTCGGTGCGCGGGCGCATCACCTCCTGCAGCGAGCGCTCGCCGGCGCCGAACACGTCGCTGAGGATAACGCGGCTGTGTTCCTCCAGCATGTCGCTCTCGGCCACCATGTCCCACAGTTCCTCGGAGCTGATGCTTTCCTGCTTGGCGTTGGGGTCGCCGCCGAAGAGCCGCACCACCGCGTCCGTGGAGACGGACAGCAGCCAGACGGCGGGCCGCATGATCTCGGAGAGGACGCCCAGCGGCGGGGCCAGGACCTTGGTAAAGCCGACGGCGCTCTGCATGGCCAGGCGCTTGGGCACCAGTTCGCCGAGCACCAGGGAGAGGTACGCCACCAGCAGCGTCATGCCGATGAAGGCGACCGGCTCGGCCGCGGAGCCGAATCCGACGCCTTCCAGGAGGGGCTCGACGTCCGGCGCGATGGTGGACGCACCGTACGCGGCGGAGAAGAATCCGGACAGGGTGACACCGATCTGGACGGTGGACAGAAACCGGTTGGGGTTGCCCGCCAGTGCGGCGATCCGGGCCCCGCGCTTGCCGGATTTTTCCATCCGGCGGACCTGGCTCTCGCGGAGGGACACCAGCGCCATCTCCGTGCCCGCGAACACCCCGCCCAGCAGCACAAAGAAGAGGACCAACAGGAAGTTGAGCAGGGTGTCGCTGTCCATGATCAGACATTACCCAATGGCGCCGCGCGGGTTACGCTCCGGGGCTTTGCGGCGTAGGGTCTGAGGGACCATGACTGAACAGCAACCCTATGAGCTCGTGAGGCGCTACCCGCACTTCGAGCTGCGCCGCTATCCCGCCTATGCTGTGGCGGAAGTCCAGGTCAACGCGACTTTTGACCGTGCCGGGAACGCCGCATTCAGGCACCTCTTCAACTACATCAGCGGCAGCAACACCGAACGGCAGAAGCTCGCCATGACGGCGCCCGTCATCCAGGCGCCGGGGGCCTCGCAGAAGCTGGCGATGACCGCCCCCGTGCTCCAAAGCGGCCCGCTGCAGGGCGGCACACCCACTGATTTTTCCGTTGCTTTTGTGCTGCCCGCGGGGGTCACCGCAGAGGCGGCGCCCGTGCCGCAGAATCCCGACGTGAAAATCCGTGCCGTCCCCGGCTCCCTGACAGCGGTTGTCCGGTTCTCGGGCAGCGGTTCGGAGGCCGCGTTTGCCCGGCACAACGAGGGGCTGCAGGCCGCGCTGAACCTGGTAGGGCTGGCGCCCGTGGGGCCGCCCCGGTTCGCCCGCTTTGATCCGCCGTTCAAGCCGTGGTTCCTCCGCCGCAACGAGGTACTGCAGGACGTCGTTGACTCCTAAGGAAAGGACGACGGCGGAGGGTGCGTTGGTCAGGACGCGCGGTCCCTCGCGAGGAACCGGCGCAGGACGGTGGCCGTCAGCCAGGTGACCAGGCTGCAGGCCGCGGCGCCCCAGAGGATGTCCGTCACGGCGACGACGGCGGGGAAGTCGTTGAGCACGGCAAACGCCGTGAGCGCCCAGGTGGCGTAGGTGAAGAAGCCGAACAGCGCCGCGCCAGTGACCCGCTGCCGCAGGGTGGCGTGTGCGTCGTTGGGCCGGACGCCGTAGTGCACCATCCCTGCTACAAAGATGAGGTAGAAGGCCACGGCTCCGGCAGCGTTGGGCCTGGGGGCAATCAGGTGGCCGATCTGGCTTTGGTAGAGGTTGCTCGCCACGAAGCTGATCCAGACGAGGTCCAGCACAGCGAAGATCACGGCGGTGACCGCGTAGGAGAGCAGCCATCTCTTGGTCCGGGTATTCATGCTTGGCTCCTTGACTCGGCGTAGAGGTTCTCCACGATGTGGCGGGCGCGCTCGGTGAACGCGGTGCGTTTGAGTTTCATGGTGGGTGTGACCATGCCGTTGGCCTCGCTGAGGTCGGCCAGGAGCAGCACGAACTTGCGCACCTGTTCGGAGCGGGCCAGCTTTGCGTTGGCGGCACTGACCGCCTTGCCGATGGTGCTGAGGAGGCGGGCGTCCTCGATCTGGACGGCGCCGCCGTCGTCCGGGACCCGCAGCCCGGCGAGATCGTTGATGCCCTCGCGCTCGGCCCACGCCGTGACCGACTCGGGGTCCAGCAGCACCAGGCCGCCCAGGTACGGTTTGCCCTCGCCCACCATGATGGCGTGGGCCACCAGCGGATCGCCCTCCACATAGCCCTCCCAGATGGCCGGGGTGATGGTCTTGCCGCCGGCGGTGACGATCACGTCCTTGATCCGGCCCTTGAGGGTGAGCCGTCCCAGCTCGTCGAGCACTCCGAGGTCCCCTGTGTGGAAGTACCCGTCCGTGAACGCGTCCTGGTTGTCCGCCGGCCTGCGGTAGCCGGCGAAGACGCCCACGCCGCGGGCCAGCACCTCGCCGCGGTCCGAGATGCGCACGGTGGTTCCGGGCATCGGGACGCCCACCGTTCCGGCGCTGATGGCGTCCGGCATGTTCCCGGTGAGCGGCGCGGTGGTTTCCGTGAGGCCGTAGCCCTCGATGACGGGCAGGCCCAGGCCGCGGAAGAACAGGGAGAGCTCGGCGTCCAGTGCGGCGGCGCCGGAGAGCAGGTAGTCCAGGCGGCCGCCCACCAGCGCGCGCAGCCGGGCGTAGAAAAGGCGGTCGAACACTGCATGCCTGGCACGCAGGCCGAGCGGGGCGCGGACGGAGGGGTCGGCGTCGTGCGCTTCGGCGAACCGGCCCCACTCCACCGCGGTCTGCTGCGCCGCCACCCACACCCGCCCCAGGTGCTTACGGGCCGCGGCGGCGGCAGCGGACGCCTGGATCTTCTGGAGCACGCGGGGGACTACCACCAGGAACGTGGGCTTCAGGACGCCGAGGGCGGGCACCACGTCCCTGGGATCGGAGAGGTGGGCGATGCGCATGCCGTTGGCCAGGCAGATCAGCTGCAGGCCGCGGGCCAGCACGTGGGCCATGGGCAGGAAGATGACGGTGTTGCCGCCTTCGCGGACCACGCCCGTGTAGGCGGCGCCCACGTTGAGCACCTGGCCCACGAAGTTGCCATGGGTGATCAGGGCGCCCTTGGGGGCGGCGGTGGTGCCGGAGGTGTAGACGATGGTGGCCACCGAGTCGAGGTCCGGCAGCAGGCGCCGCTCCTCGACGGCGCTGTCCGGGACGCCGGCGCCGCGCTGCGTTAGCTCGGCAAGGTCTGCGCCGGGGCGCGGGTCCATGGTCCAGACGCCCAGGCTGGTCCGTCCGGCCTGTTCAAAGCCCTGTTCCAGCAGGAGGGCATGCCCGGCGGTGCCGGCGATGGCCAGGCGGACGGCGGCGTCGTCGAGGACCGCGGCCACCTGGGGCAGGGCGGAGGTTTCGTAGACGGGGACCACGACGGCGGCGGCGAACCACGCTGCCATGTCCGCCACCGCCCACTCGTACCGGGTGGGCGACATGATGGCGAGGGATTCGCCGGGCTGCAGTCCGGCGGCGATGAGGCCTTTGGCAAGGGCGCGCACCTCCCCGACGAACTGCCGGGTGGTCACCTGGCGCCACGGATCCGTGATGGCGCCTTCGGAAGCGCGCACCTCGAAGGCAATGTGGTCCGGGGACGTCCGGAACCGCTGCATCAGCAGCTCCGTGGCGTTCCGGTGGCTGGACGGTTCAACCAGCAGCGGGGTGGAGAACTCTCTCAAGCGGTGTCCTTTGGTGTAAGCGTGTGCAGGTGGTCCTGCATGAGGCGCTGGGCGGTGTGGAGGAACCCGGCCACGGCGTCCTGCTGGGCGGCGGGCAGCGAATCGATGTGCCGGTTGGTAGCGTCCATGAGGGGCCGCATCAGGTGCATGATGTCCCGGGAGGCGGCGGCGGTGGCGCTGACGTTGACATGGCGGCGGTCGCCTCCGCCCCGGAGGCGTTCGGCGTAGCCACGGGTTTGCAGCCGGTTGACGATCGCGGTAGTGGTGGCGGCCGTGGCGCCCAGCTTCACAGCGAGGTTCCCCACCGTCATGGGTCCGGACTGGGACAGGGCGGAGAGGGCGCGGTAGTCGGTGAGGTTCAAGCCCAGCCTGCCTGCCACTTCGCGTTCGGTCTCGTTGGCCAGTGCCAGCACTGCCTGAAGGGCAATGGCGGCCGGATGGTACGTGCGTGCGCTCATGGTTCCTCCTCTCCTTCGCTAGTCTATATAGTAATTAGATAAGCTTGTAATCAAATCAGTTTGAATAGGCGGTTGCGCCGGTGCCTCCAGCGGCTCCCGGCGCGGCGTGCGAAAGGAACATCCTCATGAAGGACTCGGACCGTAAGGCGCTCATCATTTTTGTCATTGCGGTGCTGGTGGGGGCTCTCGTTGCCGTCGCCGGCAGCCAGGGTGGTGCCACCGTGGGCGGTTTCCCGTTGTTCGGCCTGGGGGTGGCGGCGGCGTTCCTCATCCAGTGGCTGGCCTTTATCCCCGCGTTCAAGGCGCAGACCGAAAAGTACTACGACCTCACCGGCGCCCTCACCTACATCTCCATCACCGTCCTCCTGGTCCTGCTCACTCCCGGCGTTGATGCGCGGGGGCTGCTGCTGGCTGCCATGGTGGTGGTGTGGGCGGGGCGGCTGGGAAGCTTCCTGTTCCGCCGCGTCAGCAAGCACGGCAAGGACGACCGCTTCGACGAGATCAAGCAGTCCTTCCTCCGCTTCCTGAACACCTGGACCGTACAGGGGCTGTGGGTGGTCCTTACCGCGGCCGCGGCCTGGATCGCCATCACCTCCGCCACCCGGGTGGGACTGGACTGGTGGGCGCTTGCGGGCTTCCTGGTGTGGGCTGTTGGCTTCGGCATTGAGGCTGTGGCGGACAGCCAGAAGGGCCGGTTCAAGGCGGACCCGGCCAATGAGGGCAGGTTCATCTCCACCGGCCTGTGGTCCAAGTCCCGGCACCCCAACTACTTCGGCGAGATTGTGCTCTGGATCGGTGTGCTCCTGATCGCCGTGCCGGTGCTGGAGGGCTGGCAGTGGGTGGCCCTGCTGTCCCCGGTGTTCGTGGCGCTGCTGCTGATCAAGGGCAGCGGCATCCCGCTTCTGGAGAAGAAGGCGGACAAGAAGTGGGGCGGCGAGCCCGACTATGAGGAGTACAAGAAAAACACCCCGGTCCTCATCCCGAAGCTGTAGGGGGAGCTGGCGAGCATCCTTTGGCCAGTGATAGGGACGCTGGACCCTAGCCCTGGCTGAGCCAGGTGGGTACGGTGTCCGCATGCAGAAGATATCGATTGATGCGCTGGCCCGCCAGCAGCTCGAGGCGGCGGTGGCGGCTCCCAGCGGGAGGGCGGCGGACACGGCCTTCGGCGGCCACGAGAAGAAGCTGCGCCAGACGGTCATGGCCTTCCGGGCCGGCACCCAGCTGAGCGAGCACCAGAACCCGGGCGAGGCCACGGTCTACGTGATCAGGGGATCGGTCTGGCTTAAGTCCGGCGGTGAGGCCTGGCAGGGCAAGGCCGGGGACCTCCTGATCGTCCCGGACGGGCTGCACAGCCTGGAAGCCGAGGAGGACTCGGCGGTGCTGTTCACGGTGGTCAAGACCGACCGGTAGTTTCAGCGGCCCGCAGCTGTGCCAGCAGCCAGACGGTCCGCGGGATGGGCCAGATGATCGCCAGCGCGAGCACCGGCACCAGCGAGACTCCGACGTCGGGAAACTGGCGGATGATCACGGACAGGTGGGTGTCGAACCGGGCGGGCGCGTACGCGAGGCACAGCCACAGGGCGAAACCGTCCAGGGCGAGCGCGGCCGTGCCCACGGCCAGGGGTGCCAGCCGGCGCCCCGGGGCGGACCGTCCCCTGAGCAGGAAACGGAGCGACAGCCACAGGCTCATTACCTCCGCCATCAGCAAAGCCAGCGCAACTGCCCAGCTGTAGCGCTGCAGCCAGTCCTCGTGGATGACCGCAGGCACGGGGGAGTGGCCGTGGAGGATCCGCAGGATGTTGGTGTCGATGGCCTTCAGCCGGGATGGTGTGGCAGTGTCGTTGCCGTTGATCACCAGCGCTAGGCCAAGGCCGGAGGCCGGAGCCATGGCCAGGTAGGTGTGGCTGTTGCCCCATTCCCCCTGGTGCTCCAGCAGCAGCGGCAGCTCGGTTTCCGGGACCGTTTCAGCCGTTGGGTCCACGGACTCCACCAGTGGCCGGGTGAACCAGCCCATGGCGTACCCCTTGGACCCGTCCACCTGAACCCGGGGTTCGAACATCGCCGCCACGCTCGCAGGCTCAAGGATCCGCGCCCCTCCGTACCTGCCGCCGTCGAGCAGTGCCGCCAGCCCGTTGCCCAGGTCCTCGGCGGAGGCATAGAGGGTGCTGGACGGCATCCCGGCGAGGGGTGCAGGGACGTCGGTCTGGAGCCAGAACGAGCTGAACCACCGGGAATAGCCGGCCGCAACACTGTCGTCCTGCGCGGCAGCCCGGGTGGGATGGCTGTGGACCATGTCCAGCGGCCCAAAGACATGCTCCTCCAGATAGTCCCCGAAGGGTTGGCCGGATACGGTCTGCACCAGGACGCCCAGAATGTTGAAGTTGGCGTTGGCGTAGTGGAAGCCCCGGCCCGGTTCACCGGCCAGGGGAGCGTCCGCCAAGGCGCGGACTGTCTCCTCCAGGGCTTCCGGGTCCTGGCGGCGGGAGGCTTCGAAGGCGGTGTCCCGCGAGCTCATGCCGCTGGCCTGGTGGAGCAGGTGCCTGACGGTGATGGCCGCCGAACGGGGGTCATCGAGCGTGAACCACGGCAGGTAGGTCTGCACCGGTTCATCCAGCCGCAGCCGCCCCGCCTCAACCTGCTGCATCACGGCGATTGCGGTGAGGGACTTGCTGGTGGAGGCCAGCAGGACAGGGGTCTGGGGAGTCATCGGTCTTCCGGACGGGTCAGCCTGGCCGAAGGCGGCGGAGTGCACCCGGGTCCCGTCACGGACGACGGCGATGGCGGCACCGGGAATGCCGAGCGTTTCCATTTGCTCCCGCAGGAACGAGTCCACGGCCTGGTAGTCCTGCCCGCGCTGGGCAGGCGGGGTAGCAGCACCGAGAGTGGTGGCCAGGAGGAGGCACAGCAGGAGGCAGCGCGATAACCACGAGATACTCCGCATGGTTGCACCTGCTTCGGCCGACCGTCCCTTCATGGTAGGGCGTGGCGGAACGGAAAACAATGACGCACGGGCGCCTGCACGGCTACCCGGCTGGGGGGCGGCACGCCTCACTGGTTAGGCTGGCGCCATGGACTTTCAGCTTCGCCAGGCCACACCCGAGGACGCCGAGGCGGTGGTGCTCATGCAGACGCTGGCGCATGAGGAGTGCTACCCGCACCTGCTCTCACCCGGGTTCTTCCGCGGACGCCGGGCCAGCATCCCGGAACGGGTGGAGCGGCGCCGGCCTCACCTGGCCGTCCCGGATCCGCGGATCATCGCAGTGGACGCCAGCAATGAACTGGTGGGCTTCGCGGACGCCGGCCCGGGCCGCGACGACGACGGCCCCGAAGCGCTGGAGCTGTACTCGATCTACACCCTCCGCCGGACGTATGGAACGGGGCTCGGCGCGGCGCTCATGCGTGCCGCCATCGGCGACGGGCCGGCCTACCTGTGGGTGGTGGAGGACAACCCAAGGGCGCTGGCCTTCTACCTGAAGCAGGGTTTCCGTCCCGACGGCAAACGCAACATACTGCCGCCCGAGTGGGAGGCGCTGCCCGAGTTCCGGATGGTCCGGCAGGCATCGGCCTGGGTTACCCCCGCATAGACTCGCCAGCATGAGTGACAGCCGGGCTGAGATCGATTGGGATTCCGCACGCGCCAGTAATCTGGCCAACTGGGAGGACCGGGTCCCCCTGCACGAAGAGGCGTACGGCCTCAGTGCACTGGATGATCCCAACCATCTGACCAGCGTTGTCCGGACGGACCTCTCCGCCATGGTGCCCTACCTCCCGAACGGCACGGTCTCCGGCCTGGACGTGTGCCACCTTCAGTGCCACATCGGCACGGACACGCTGTCCCTGGCCAGGGCCGGGGCCCGCGTCACCGGCGTCGACTTCTCCCCGGCCGCCCTGGCGTCCGCCGCCAACCTGGCCGCGCGTCTCGGCCTGGATGCCACGTGGGTGGAGACAGACGTCCTGGAAGCCCGCGCCGCCGTCGTCGGCTCTTTCGATCTGGTGTACACCAGCATCGGCACGATCAACTGGCTGCCGGACCTGGACCGCTGGGCGGTCCAGGTGGCAGGGCTCCTGCGGCCGGGAGGGACCTTCTACATCAGAGACGGGCACCCGGCCCTGTACGCCATTGACGAGCACGCGGACGGACTGCAGCTCCGGTACCCATACTTCGGCACAGGCCAGGCGCAGGTGTGGGACGACGCGACAACCTACGCCGGGGACGGCACGGTGGCGCATTCCCGGACCTATGAGTGGGCGCATCCTTTGTCCGCCATCATCAACTCCCTGATAGGAGCCGGCCTGCAGATTCTCCGGCTGGACGAGGGAAGGACCCTCCCCTGGAAGTTCGCGCCCCGCATGGTGGAGGTGCCGGACGGTTTCGCGTGGCCCGAAGCCGAGCGGGACCGTGTGCCCTGCACGTACACGGTCATCGCCCGGAAGCCGGGGGAGCAGGCGGAGCCTGCAGGACCTCCGGAAGGAACCCGGACTACTCCGTAACGGCCGCCGGAACCGCCTCGCCCTGGCGCTGCGCGGGAGTGCTGCGGCGGCGCCAGTAAGCGGCCAGGACGGCGCCGGACACGTTGTGCCAGACGGAGAAAATGGCGCCGGGCAGTGCCGATTCGGGGGTCAGGTACTGCCGGGCCAGGCCTGCCGCGAGGCCGGAGTTCTGCATGCCCACCTCAACCGCGGTGGTGCGGCGGGAAGGAACCGGCAGCTTGAACAGGCGGGCGGCGCCGTAGCCGAGGGCATAACCGAGGCCGTTGTGCAGGATGACGGCCACAAGGACCAGCAGCCCTGCGGCGAAGATGGCCTTCGCGCTGGCGGCAACCACTGCAACCACCACGGCCGTGATGGCGAGGACCGAAATCCAGGGGAGGGCGGGCAGCGCCTTGGTGACCAGGCGCGGCAGGAAGAGCCGGATGATGAGCCCCAGCAGCACGGGGAACAGCACGATCTGCACGATGGACCACGCCATGGAGCCGGCATCCACCGGCATGTACTGGCCGGCCAGCCACAGCGCCAGGACGGGGGTCAGCAGGGGAGCCAGCAGCGTGGACACGGTGGTCATCGCCACGGACAGCGCGACGTCGCCCCGGGCCAGGTAGGAGACCACGTTGGAGGCTGTTCCGCCGGGGCAGCAGCCCACCAGGATGACGCCGGCTGCCAGCGCCGGCGGCAGCCCCAGCGCCGCCGCGATCAGCCAGCCCAGCAGCGGCATGATGGCGTACTGCGCCACCACGCCGATCACCACGGGGACAGGTCGTTTGGCGATGACGGCAAAGTCAGGGGGAGTAAGGGTCAGCCCCATGCCGAACATGATGACCCCCAGCAGGGGGTTGATCCAGGGGCCGAGCCCGGTGAAGGCGGTGGGGGTGGCGAGCGCCACGGCACCTCCGGCGAGGATCAGCACGGGGAAGAGAGTGACGGCGATGCGGGCGCTGCGTTCTTCGGCGGCAGAGGCCGTCGTCGAAGATTCGGGTAGGGAAGACATACCTACCGGATTATCACAGCGGAGGCCGGGTTTTGGAATCAGGGAGTCTTGATGACACTGCCCACCCGCCGGGGCGGGTGGGCAGTGTGGCCGTGCGCCGCGCGAACTGTGCGGCGCACGGCCGGGTGTGTACTTGTGCGGTGCGTACTAGATGCGCGCGGATTCCTTCTCGCGCTCGGCCGGCTTGTAGGACTCCCAGAACGTGGCCCCGGTGATGCCGAGGGGGCGGGGGTCGAAGACCGGGTCGAGTCCGAGCTTCTGCTGGCGCTCAAAGTCCTTGAGCGCCTTGAAGGCCGGCTTCTGCAGGATCAGGATGCCGATGATGTTCAGCCACGCCATGAGGCCGACGCCGATGTCCCCCATCACCCACGCGTTGGCGGCGGTGTTCACACAGCCGTAGGCGACGGCGATCAGGATGCCCACCTGCAGGGCCATGGTGGTTACGCGGCCTACGCTGGCACGGATGCCGGGGATGACCTTGCTGGAGGACTTGCCAACAAGGAACCGGAGGTTGGTTTCGGCCATGTAGTAGTAGGCGATGATCGTGGTCAGGCAGAAGAAGAACAGCGTGACGGCGATGAACGCGGCGCCCACGCCGGGGAAGACGGAGTCGAACCCGGTCTGCACGTACTGGGGACCCACCACGGCCGTGGCTGAGAGCAGGCCGCCTTCGGCGAGGACCTCGCCGTCTTCGGTGCCTCCGGAGAAGACGCGGTAGGCGCCGGTGGAGAGGATCAGGAAGCCGGTGGCCGAGCAGACGAACAGCGTGTCGATGTACACCGCGAAAGCCTGGACCAGGCCCTGCTTGGCCGGGTGGGACACCTCGGCGGCGGCAGCGGCGTGCGGGCCCGTGCCCTGGCCGGCCTCGTTGGAGTAGACGCCGCGCTTGACGCCCCACATCACGGCCAGGCCAATGATGGCGCCGAGGGCCGAATCCATGCCGAAGGCGCTGCGGAACACCAGCGAGATGATCTCCGGGAGCTGGGAGGCGTTGATGACCACAACGATCAGGGCGAGGATGATGTAGCCGACGGCCATGAACGGCACCACGAACGAGGCGACGCTGGCGATGCGCTTGACGCCGCCGATGATGACGAACGCCAGGACGATCACGGAGCCCACCGAGACGATCCACGGGTCAATGGTCCATGCGCCGGCGATTGCGGTGGCCATGGAGTTGGCCTGGACACCGGGCATCAGGACGCCGCAGGCCAGGACGGTCACGGCGGCGAAGACGTAGCCGTAGACCTTGAAGAAGCCGGCGCCCTTGGTGTGGGACAGCGCGCGGGAGAAATAGTAGGCCGGGCCGCCGCGGTATTCGCCGGACAGCGGGTCGCGGGTCTTGTAGATCTGGCCCAGGGTGGACTCGATGAAGGACGTGGATGCGCCCAAGAAGGCCACCGCCCACATCCAGAACAGGGCGCCAGGGCCGCCGAAGGCGATCGCAGTGGCGACGCCGGCGATGTTGCCGGTGCCCACGCGTCCGGACAAGGACATTGCCAGGGCCTGGAATGAGGAGACGCCGGAGGCGGATTTTTCGCCCCGGAACAGCTGCTCAATCATTCCCTTGACGTGCCGGACCTGCAGGAAGCGTGTCCGGACCGAGAAGTAGACGCCCGTGGCGAGGCAGAGGTAAACGAGCCAATCGCTCCAGATCACGCTATTTATTGCTGACAAAACACCGCTCATAAGTGTGGGTTCCCTCCATGGAAGAGCGCGGGTGATGCGGTTCGGGTGTGGACGCTGTTGGGTGAACGAAAGTGGCGCACACCACACCAAAACCTGTGAAGTGTCGCACAAAGGCGCGTCGTCCGTCCATTTGACTAATTCCCAGGCTGCCGCACACGTCACATTGGCGAATTTGTGGTGGATGCTGCAATGTGCGCGAGACTTGGATTCCGGCCCCGACGAAAGCAGTTGTTCCTTGATCACTCTCCAGCAGGACGCAGAAGGCTTTATCCGGATGAACCGGCACTACCCCGCAAGCGTCCGCATCAGGATCCATTTCCAGGACGGCAGCACCGGCGAGTTCTCTGGCCAGGCCCTCAACAACGCCTACGATGCGGCCCTTGCGGAGTTTCGGGCGAAGAACAACCTCGACGCGCGGGGATACTCCCGGACGCCCGCGAGCCGCTCGAACTCCGGCAACAAAATCGACTTCGTTCCGGTGCACCCCGGGATGGGCGGGGAGTAGGCGCACCCGCTTCCCCTCAAGACCGCCGCTTCGACCCCTCCGTCGTTGGGTCGGCAGCGCCGACGGCGGCCGTCGGAGGTGCAGGGAAACACGCTGCTTTCTGATTGGCGACAGAAATGAAGCACTCACTTTGCCCTGACGGTTGTTGGTAGGTTCGAGAACAGCCATTTAGGGGGGACATCATGAAAAATCGGATTTTTACAACGGTGGCCATCGCCGCCGCACTACTGGTATTGCCTGCCTGCTCGGGCTACCAGGGAATTGCGGCTGTCCACCGGGAAATGGACGCGCGGGATAATCTGCCTGCCGACGTTCGGAACTCAAGCCCCGACCAACCTTTTGATTTTAGGCTTCTGGTCGAGGACGCGGGAGTGAAGTATTTCGCAGCCGAGAGCGAAGACTTCACCAAGGCATGCATAGCCGTCTATCCCGTCGATGAGCCCGACCAGTGGAGCATCGGATGCAGCGACGGGATTACGCATGACCGGGAAATTGTGACGGTAGGCCACGTCGGCCAGCCGACAGCGAAACTGGTGACGACAGGCTTCGATACCCGCGCTCTTGAAGACAGTGGTTGGAAGAAGATCCACGACAATGTCCTCATCGGCAGAATGTAAAAGCTGCTCAGTACGTCAGCGCGGGTTCTCCAGCGAGATGGTCTCCAGGTGCTCCGGGACGCGGACTTTCCAGCCGAGCTGGTGCTTGATGCGCGCCCGGAGGGCGTCAGAGGCGTCCGGTTCCCCGTGGGTGATGTACGTCATGGACGGCGCCTGGGGCGCAGCCTTCATCCATTCGATGATGCCGGTGGAATCAGCGTGCGCGGACAGTCCCTCCATCTGGATGACCTCGGCCTCGATCCTGACCTCCTGGCCGTAGATGCGCAGGTACTTCCCGCCCGCTGCCAGGCGGGCGCCCCGGGTTCCGCCCGCCTGGTAGCCGCTGAGGATGATGGCGTTCCGCCTGTCAGGTCCATAGCTTGCCAGGTGGTGGAGGATCCGGCCGCCGGTGAGCATGCCGCTGGCCGAGATGATGATCATGGGCCCGCCGCGGAGGTTGAGCAGCTTGGACTCGTCCGGGCTGCGGACGGGAACGGCCACTTTGTACATGGCCTCGAATTCGTGGTCCTTGAGCCGGTGTTCCTCGCGGTGCCGCTGGTACATGCCGGACGCGTCGATGGCCATCGGGCTGTTCAGGTAAACGGGGATGTGCGGAATGGCGCCCTTGGCCAGGAGGCGGGAGAGGTGCAGCAGCACCGTTTCGGCCCGGCCCACGGCGAACGCTGCGATCATGATGACCCCCTGCCGCTTGGCCACCCGCGTGATGATCGCGCCCAGTTCTGCTTCCGGATTCCCTGCCGGGTGTTCCCGGTTGCCGTAGGTGGATTCGGTGACCAGCACATTGACTGGTTCCAGCGCCCGCGGCGGGTACATCAGGGGGTCATTGGCGCGGCCAAGATCCCCGGTGAAGTGGACGGTCCGGCCGCCCAGTTTGAGGTGCACCTGTGCGGCGCCGAGGATGTGGCCGGCGGGCAGGAAGGTCGCCTCGATGCCCCCGGGCAGCGGGAACGGCGCGTCGAAGTCGCGGGTGATGAAACAGTCGAGTGACCGGACGGCGTCGGCTGCCGTGTAGAGGGGAACGGGAGGATGGTGCGCCGTGGACCCGGTGTGGTCGGCGTAGCGGGCTTCCTCTTCCTGGAGGTATCCGCTGTCCGGAAGCAGCAGCTTGCACAGCTCGGTGGTCCCGGCCGTTGCGTAGACGGGGCTGCGGAAACCGTCCCGGACCAGCGCGGGGACGTAGCCGGTGTGGTCCAGGTGCGCGTGGGTCAGGACAACGGCGTCGATGTTCGCTGGATTGACCGGGAAGGGCACACGGTTGCGGTCGCGGAGGCGTTTGTACCCCTGGAAGAGCCCGCAGTCCACCAGGACGTGCCGGCCCTGCGACCGGAGAAGGTACCGGGATCCCGTCACGGTATCCGTCGCCCCCAGGAAACGCAGTGTCGGGGGATGCTGTTCCCTCATGCTTGCTCCTCACTCACGGATGCTCGATGGTGACCGTGCCGGCGTCGCCATCCACGGTGACCTGCTGGCCGGTGGCCAGCCGCTGCGTGGCCGCCCCGGTGCCCAGGACGGCGGGGATGCCGTACTCGCGGGCCACGATGGAGCTGTGGCTCAGCGGGCCGCCCACGTCCGTCACGATGGCGGAGGCCATGGCGAACAGCGGTGTCCAGGCCGGCGTGGTGATCCGGGCAACCAAGACATCTCCGGGCTCCATCCGGCCGAAGTCCCGGGGCCCGCCCAGGACGCGGGCCGGAGCGGTGACCCGCCCCGAACTGGCACCCACGCCCTTGATGACATCGCCGTGCTGGCGCTGCGACGCCGCCGGCATCATGGACCCGAACGCCTTCTCCATCCACCGGCGCTCCGGGAGCATCTGCGGGGCGGCGGCCCTCGCCTGGCCCCGCCACAGCATCCGGCGTTCCTCGACGGCGGCTGCCCGGACGGGGCGGTCCGCCCCGGTGATG
>NZ_JBJURL010000075.1:0-20654 GCF_046097905.1 Pseudarthrobacter sp. NKDBFgelt
GGGCACGCCCGCGAGCTCACCGAGGGCCTGCAGGCCTTCCCCGACGCGATGCGCCGCAACCTGGACCTCGCCGGCCCGCTGCTGCTGGCCGAGGGAGTGGGCGCGGCGGTGTCGCCCCTGCTGGAGGAGAAGTATGGCCTCACCGGGAAGGAGCAGCTGCAGGCCATCGTGGACCAGACCCTGCGGGCACCTTCCGGGGAGCAGGCGGCCACCTACCGCAAGCTGCTCCGCGAGGCCGTACCCGCCGGGGTGCTCACCGACCTCCGGCTCGAGGAACTCCTCAACCCCGCCAGCTACCTGGGCGAGGCGGCAAACATTTCCCGCCGTATCCTGGCCGCCTTCCCGGAATACGCGGCGCCCACTGCACTTCCCGATACCGATCCGAACGGAGACCCCCGTGGCTAAACCTGCCCTGAAAGCCGCCCTGCTCTCGCCCCAGCGCCCCCTGGGTGACCACCCGCTGCTGGTGGTGGGACCCTCCCTGGGCACCTCCACCATCCTGTGGAACCGTACCGCCTCGGTGCTCGGCAACGATGTGGACGTCGTTGCCTGGGACCTGCCCGGCCATGGGGTCTCACCCGCAGCCACCGGGACCTTCGACGTTGCCGCCCTGGCAGATGCCGTGGTGGACCTCGTGGACTCCATCGCACCCGGAGAGGCCTTCCACTACGCGGGCGTCTCCCTGGGCGGTGCCACCGGCCTGCAGCTGGGCATTAAGCACGGGGAACGCCTCAAGAGCCTGTCCGTCCAGTGCAGCGGCGCCAAGCTGGGCACGCCCGAAGGGTGGCTGGAACGGGCTGAAACAGTCCGCAGCCAGGGCACCCCGGTGATGATCCAGGGCTCGGCGGAACGCTGGTTCGCCCCCGGTTTCATGGAACGCGAGCCCGAGCTCAGCAGCCGGCTCCTGCATGCCCTGCGCGACGCCGACCGGTTCAGCTATGCCTTCTGCTGCGAAGCACTGGCCGCGTTCGACGTCCGGGAGGACCTGGGCAGCATCCGGGTGCCAACCCAGGTCATCGCCGGGGCGCTGGACGGGGTGGCCCCGCCGTCGTTCGCTGAAGAAGTGGCGGCCGGCATCACGGCCGGCGGCGGGACGGCCACCGCTGTGACTTTGGAGGGCGTGGCCCACCTTGCGCCGGCCGAAGCCCCCGCCCACGTGGCCGAGCTGATGCGCAGCCTCATCACCTGGACCGAATCGCGGGGAGCAGCGAAATGAACGGCACTGGCGGGAAGAACCCCGAACGCAACGGCGTCGTCCAGCCCGGTGCCACCAGCCAGGACATTTACGACGGCGGCATGAAGGTGCGGCGCGAAGTGCTGGGTGACGCGCACGTGGACCGGGCCAACGCCGCCAAGGACGAATTCACGGACGACTTCCAGGACATGATCACGCGGATCGCGTGGGGCGGGATCTGGACCCGGCCCGGCCTGACGAGGCAAATGCGCTCCGCCGTCACCATCACCGCCATGGTGGCGCACGGGCACTGGGAAGAGCTGGCCATGCACATCCGGGCAGCCCTCACCAACGGACTCAGCAGGGACGAGATCAAGGAAATCCTGCTGCAGACCGCCATCTACTGCGGAGTGCCCTCCGCGAATACGGCCTTCAAGACCGCCCAGCAGGTGTTCAAGGACCTGGACAGCGCCGCACCCACCAACGAAACCCCCACCCCGCCCAACTAGATAGCGCCAAGTGTCGTTATGAGCCTCCAAAACGACACTTACCGCTACCTAGTTGGGCCGTACAGACAAAGATGTAGAGGAACAGTGATGAACCAGGCTTTTGTGTACGACGCCGTGCGCACCCCGTTCGGCAAATTCGGATCCGGCCTCGCCGCCGTCCGCCCGGATGACCTCGCCGCGCACGTGATCAGGGAATCCGTGAAGCGGGCTCCTGCCCTGGATCCGGAGCGGATCGACGAGGTGGTCTTCGGCAACGCCAACGGCGCCGGCGAGGAGAACCGGAACATCGCCCGGATGGGCACGCTACTGGCCGGCCTTCCGGTCTCGATCCCGGGCACCACGGTCAACCGCCTCTGCGGTTCGTCCCTGGACGCGGCGATCATCGCCTCCCGGCAGATCAACGCCGGTGACGCCGAGCTGATGCTGGTGGGCGGCGCCGAATCGATGTCCCGGGCCCCCTGGGTGCTGCCCAAGACCGAGAAGCCCTACCCGGCCGGGGACCTGACCCTGGCCTCCACCACCCTGGGCTGGCGCCTGGTGAACAAGGCCATGCCCAAGGAATGGACCATATCCCTTGGCGAGGCCACCGAGCGGCTCCGCGAGAAGTACAGCGTCACCCGTGAAGCGCAGGACGAATTCGCGGCGAACTCCCACAACCTGTCCGCTGCGGCGTGGGACGAGGGGTTCTACGACAACCTCGTCTCCCCGGTGCCGGGCACGGACCTGGTCCGGGACGAGGGCATCCGCGCCGGGTCCTCAGCGGAGAAGCTCGCCGGCTTGAAGACGGTGTTCCGCACCGAGGACGGCACGGTCACCGCCGGGAACGCGTCCCCGCTGTCCGACGGCGCCTCCGCGGCATGGGTGGGCTCCGAGGCTGCCGCCGGGCTGCTGGGGTTGGACCCGCTGGCCCGCATCGCCGGGCGCGGCGCGCACGCCAACGACCCCCAGTACTTCGGGTACGCCCCGGTGGAGGCGGCGAACAAAGCACTCGCGAAGGCGGGCATCGGCTGGGACCAGGTGGGCGCCGTCGAACTTAACGAAGCCTTCGCCGCCCAGTCCCTCGCCTGCATCAACGCCTGGGGCATCGACCACTCCATCGTGAACCGGCACGGCGGCGCCATCGCCATGGGCCACCCCCTGGGTGCCTCCGGAACCCGCATCCTCGGCACCCTCGCCCGGTCCCTGCAGACCACCGGGGAACGCTGGGGCGTCGCGGCGATCTGCATCGGCGTGGGCCAGGGCCTGGCCGTGGTCCTCGAAAACGTCACCTCCTCCGCAGGCACCATTACAGGAAAGGCATAGGCAATGCTGAACTTCGTAGAGTCGGTCCAGGAGGCCGTCTCCGGAATCAAGGACGGTTCCACCGTGATGATCGGAGGGTTCGGCAACGCCGGGCAGCCGTTCGAACTGATCGACGCGCTGCTGGACTGCGGCGCCAAGGACCTGACGGTGGTGAACAACAACGCCGGCCAGGGCGACCAGGGCCTGGCCCTGCTCATCAAGGAAGGCCGGGTCCGGAAAATGATCTGCTCCTTCCCGCGCCAGTCCGACTCCTGGCATTTCGACGCCAAGTACAAGGCCGGGCAGATCGAGCTGGAACTGGTGCCGCAGGGCAACCTGGCCGAACGCATCCGGGCCGCCGGCGCGGGAATCGGCGGGTTCTTCACCCCCACCGGGTACGGCACCATGCTCGCCGAAGGCAAGGAAACCCGGATCATTGACGGCCGCGGCCAGGTGTTCGAGACCCCCATCCACGCCGACGTCGCCCTGATCAAGGCACTCAAGGCCGACGGGAAGGGCAACCTGGTGTACCGCAAAACTGCCCGGAACTTCGGCCCGATCATGGCCGCGGCCGCGAAGCACACCATCGTCCAGGTGTCCGAGATCGTTCCTGTCGGGGAACTGGATCCCGAGAACGTGGTGACTCCCGGAATCTACGTCAATACCGTGGTCCGCGTTCCCGCGGCCGCCGGCAATACCGCCGGCAGCACCACTGGCACTGAAGAGAAGGTGGCCTGAGATGGGCGTCATGGAATCGAGCATCAAAACCTCCGAGGCCCCCCTGAGCCGGGACGACCTCGCCCGCCTGGTGGCCAGGGACATCGCCCCGGGCTCGTTCGTGAACCTCGGCATCGGCCAGCCCACGCTCGTGTCCAACTACCTCACCGAGGACCAGGACATCACGCTCCACACGGAGAACGGGATGCTGGGCATGGGCCCGGAAGCCAAGGGTGACGAGATCGACGAGGACCTCATCAACGCCGGCAAGATCCCCGTCACCGAACTCCCGGGGGCGTCCTACTTCCACCACGCCGACTCCTTCGCGATGATGCGCGGCGGGCACCTGGACATCTGCGTGCTGGGGGCGTTCCAGGTATCGGTGACCGGCGACCTCGCCAACTGGCACACCGGCGCTCCCGGCGCCATTCCCGCCGTCGGAGGCGCCATGGACCTGGCCACCGGCGCCAAGGACGTGTTCGTCATGATGACCCTGCTCACCCGCGAAGGCGCCTCCAAGATCGTGGAGTCCTGCACCTACCCGCTCACCGGCGTCGGCTGCGTCACCCGCGTGTACACGGACAAAGCCGTCTTCCTCACCGGGCCCGGCGGCATCACCGTCCGTGAGACCTTCGGCTGCACCTTGGAGGAACTCCAGGAACTGGTGCCTGTTCCGCTCAAGGCGGCCGCCGCGGCCTGAGCCGGCCCTAGGATTGGTAACCATGACCGACGCAGCATCAGCGGGTGCCCCGCAGGCCAGCGACCAGTACGTCCAGTCCCTGGCCCGCGGGCTCGCCGTCATCCGTGCATTCGATACGGACCACCCGGTGATGACCCTGACGGAGGTGGCAGGCCGCACGGGGCTGACGCGCGCCACTGCCCGGCGGTTCCTGCACACGCTGGTGGAACTGGGCTACGTGCGGACCGACGGTAAAACTTTCGCGCTGACGGCCAAGGTGCTCCAGCTGGGTTACGCGTACCTGTCCGGGCTGTCGCTGCCGCAGATGGCGCAGCCGCACCTAGAGGAACTGTCCCTGAAGCTGGGGGAGTCCACCTCTGCGGCGGTGCTCGACGGGGCTGACATCGCCTACATCGCGCGGGTGACCACCCGCCGGATCATGAACGTGGGCATTACCGTGGGCACCCGCTTCCCGGCGTATGCCACGTCCATGGGCCGCGTTCTGCTCGCCGGGCTGCCCCCGGCGGACCTAAAGGCCTACCTGGCCACGGCCGAGATCAAACCGCTGACCCCGCGCGCCCTGGGCACCGCCAAGGACCTTCTGCCAGTCCTTGAGACGGTCCGGGCGCAGGGCTGGTGCCTGCTGGAC
Organism: Pseudarthrobacter sp. NKDBFgelt; assembly: GCF_046097905.1. Taxonomy (NCBI): domain Bacteria; kingdom Bacillati; phylum Actinomycetota; class Actinomycetes; order Micrococcales; family Micrococcaceae; genus Pseudarthrobacter; species Pseudarthrobacter sp. NKDBFgelt. The sequence continues at coordinate 5,010 of NZ_JBJURL010000075.1, forward strand.
CAGGAGCTGGAGCTGGGCCTGATGTCCGTGGCCGCCCCCGTGTACGACAGGTCCAGGGTTGTGGCGGCCGTCAACGTGTCCCTGCAGGCCCAGTCCGTGGCTGCCAAGCCGGACCCGGACGCCTTCCTGGCCTCGGTGGCGCAGGAGATCATTGCGACGGCGAAACTCATCTCCGCCGATCTCAGCGCGCGGGGTTAACCCCTCCAAGGGTGCACACGGCTGGGGCCTACGCCCCCTGCCGGAGCATGGACAGGAAATGCTGCCTCATGCGCGAGCGGTCCGGTTCCACGCCCGTGATGAGGCGGAAGGCGTCCACCGCCTGGCCCACGGCCATGTGGCCGCCGTCCAGCACACGGCACCCTTTGGCAGCGGCGGCCTTAACCAGTTCGGTTTCGATCGGGCGGTAGACAATATCGGCCACCCAGTGGCGGGGCTGGAGCAGCTCCCCGTCCAGGGGCATGCCCGGATGGGCGTGCATCCCCACGGGGGTGGCATGCACCAGCCCGTCCGCATTGGACATCAGATCCCCTAGCTCGCCGATCGGCCGCCATTCGATGTTCCTGTCTGGGAAGAGCCGCGCCAGGGCCTCGGCCCGCTCCCGGGACCGGGCGGGATCCAGGTCCAGGACGCACAGGTGCTCCGCTCCTGCTGCAAGGAGCGCGTACGCCGTAGCTGCTCCGGCGCCGCCGGAGCCCAGCTGCACCACACGTCCAAGGGACGCGCCTGGAAGGCCTTCCTCGAGGGCGGAGCCAAATCCGGAGTAATCGGTGTTGTGGCCGATGAACTTGCCATCACGGATAAGGACGGTGTTGACGGCCCCCAGCCGGGCCGCATCGTCCGAAAGATCATCAAGGTAGCCAAGGACAACCTGTTTGGCGGGAACGGTGATGTTGAAGGCATTGAAGCCGAGGTCGCGTCCGGCCGAGAGCAGGGCCCCCACGTCTTCAGCCGGACGTGCCAGGACGGTCAGGTCCACGGTCCGGTAGATATACCGCAGTCCGTGATGGTCGGCTTCCCTCTCGTGAAGGGCAGGGGTCAGGGAGTGTGTGGTTCCTTCGCCGATCAACCCCACCAGGTACGACTCCGCCGGAGTACTCATTCTGTCCACCTTCCGGCCCCGCCAGTGCGAAGCGTCCATGGGTCGGATTGCCTGGTCACAATTTCGGCCGCGGCCTTGTTCCGGGCCTCGATGTGAACTAGATTACAACTACTGTACGTTTTATGCACACATGTTCGTAATGCGTACAAAGTCCCAGATGGGGCGCACTGTTGGAGATGACAGCCGGCAGCCTTGTCGGAATACGGGTATCAAAGGAGAAAACCGTAGTGAAAACCCTTCTAAAATCACTCGCAGTGGGCACGGCGGGGTTGCTTGCGCTGACTGGTTGCGCCTCGGGCAGCAACAGCAGTTCCGAAGCCGACTTCCCCGCGCAGGACATCCGGCTGACCGTTCCCTGGGCCGCGGGCGGCTCGGGGGACCTGACAGCCCGTACCATTGCACCGCTGCTGGAAAAAGAGCTGGGCGTCGAGGTTATCGTCGAAAACAAGCCGGGGGCCAACGGCTCGGTGGCCTACAACTGGCTGAAGGACCAAAAGCCGGACGGCTACAACCTGTCGATGATGGGCGTAGAGGTAGCCACCCTGCAGTTCCAGGATTACGACATCGACCCGTCCAACTACGCGCCGATTGGCCAGGGCCTGGCCGGACCCGGTGCCATCGCTGTCCCGGTGGACAGCCCCTACCAGTCGCTCAAGGACCTCGTCGCGGACGCCAAGGCCAACCCCGGAAAGGTCACCTACTCCAGCCCGGGCGTTGGCTCGGTCTGGGATTCCCCCGCCCAGGGCCTCCAGGAACTCGCCGGAATCGAGCTCACATCCGTCCCGTTTGACGGCTCCGCCCCGGCAGTTGCTGCTGCGGCGGCCGGTGACGTCGACTTCTCGATCGATGCGATCGGCACGCAGAAGAACCAGGTGGACGCAGGCAAGCTCCGCTACCTGGCCATGCTGACCGAGGAACGGGATCCAAAGAACCCGGACGTCCCCACCGCCAAGGAAGAAGGAATCGACCTGCAGAACGCTTCATGGGTGGGGATCATGGCTCCGGCCGGTACGCCCGAGGAAGTGGTCAGCAAGCTCTCCAACGCCATGGGCAAGGCTGTTGAGGACCCGGAGTACAAGAAGGTCATCGAAGGTTCCAACCTTGTGCCGACCTTCAAGGACGCGGAGGAGATGACGGCGTTCCTTGACGAGGAAGCCGACCGCTACGGACCGTGGATCAAGCTCGCGCAGGGCAAGTAGCGCAGGCACACACTTCGAGGCAGACGGGCCGGCCAGCCTTCCGCTGGCCGGCCCCTACTGAGGAACCCCAATGAACGATCACACAGCAACAGGGCCGCCGGCAGGCGTCAACCCAACAGACCCTGGGCAGGACCACGCCGAAGCCCATATCCACCCGGCGTCAGAGGTGCTGGTCACGGACCGTGCTCACCGGCTCAGGGAACTGGTTCCGGCCGCCGTCACCATAGGCCTCGGTGTCCTGGTCCTGGTGCTCGCCCAGGGCATCCGTTCGGGGGTCCGGGTGGAACTCGGGCCTCCCTTCTGGCCCACCATGCTCGCATGGAGCCTTATCGTCTTCGGCGTCCTGCAGGTGGTGGTCAACGTGCTGCGCGGGGTCAGCCGGGCCAACCTCCCTGATCCGCTCAGCGGGTGGGGCATCGGCCGGATGCTGCTGACCGCCGTGATTCTGGTGGGCTACCTCATGCTGTGGAACGTCCTCCAGTTCTGGTTGATTACGTTCGCAACGTCAGTCGCGCTGACGGCCCTGTACGGCGGCCGGGGCTGGAGGCCGCTGCTCGTGTTCCCGGCCATCGTTACGGCCCTCCTCCATTTCCTTTTTGTCGTCGCATTGCGGGTGAACCTATGATCCAGATCGCTGCCTCGCCCGTCACGGACGGCATCATGACCGTCCTCCAGGTGGATACCCTCCTCTACATAGGCCTGGGCATCCTGGTGGGCATGCTCGTGGGTGCCTTCCCGGGTGTGACTGCCACCATGGCCGTGGCCCTCGCCAGCGGGTTCACGCTGACGCTGGAACCCATCCAGGGCCTCGCCGTCCTGCTGACCATCTACGTGGCCGCCCAGTTCGGTGACCGGGTGCCGGCCATCCTCATCAACACCCCGGGCACACCTGCCTCCATTTCCACAACCTTTGACGGCTACCCGCTTGCCCTGAAAGGACAAGCGGGCCTGGCCCTGACAACGTCCGCTTTCGGCTCAGCCTTCGGCATGCTTTTTGGCATCCTCATCCTGGCGGTTGCCGCGGTGCCCCTTTCGGAATTCGCACGCCAGTTCGGGCCGCCGGAAATGTTCGCGCTGGTGGTCTTCGGCCTGACCATGATGGTGGGTGTCTCCTCGGGACGAATCCTCAAGGGCCTTGCCGCCGGAGCCTTCGGTCTCCTGCTGGCCACCGTGGGCCGTGACCCCATCACCGGTGACGCCCGCTTCACCCTCAACGTCCTGGAACTGAACGGCGGCGTGCCGTTCATTCCGGTCATCATCGGGTTCTTTGGCGTGGCGGAAGTCCTCAACCAGATTCTCACCAGGCGCAGGCACCTGCACCACGTCAAGCCCGTCACCCAACTGGGCCAGTGGATGCCCGGACGGAAACTGATGCAGCGGCTGTTCAAGCCGATGGGAATCGGCGCGGTGACCGGATCCGTCGTCGGCCTTGTCCCGGCGGTGGGCGGCGACATCGCCGGCATCATCGCGTGGGACAACGCCAGGAAAGTCTCCAAGCACCCGGAGGAGTTCGGCAAGGGCTCCCTTGAGGGCCTGACTGCCGGCGATACCTCCAGCACGGCAACCCTGGGCGGCAGCGTGACCACCACCATGGCGCTCGGCGTCCCCGGCGATTCCGTCATGGCCGTCATGATCGGATCCATGATGATCTGGGGCATCCAGCCGGGGCCCAGCCTCTTCAGCAGCCGGCCGGACCTCGTCTCCTCGCTGGTCACGATCATGCTGATCGCCACCATCCTGACCCTCGGGCTGAGCCTCCTGCGCATGCGCGGCATGGTCAAGCTGCTGGAACTGCCCAGCCACTACCTGTGGGTCATCATCCTGATCTTCTGCATGGTGGGGACGTACTCCATCAACAACAGCGTCTTCGATGTGTTCATGATGATGATTTTCGGGGCCGTGGGGCTGTTTATGCTGCGTTTCGGTTTCCCTGCAGGCCCCGCTGTTCTGGGCCTTATCCTTGGCCCCCTGGCCGAGGCAAACCTGCGCCGCGCGCTCATCACCGACGGGTGGGCATCCGTCTTCACCAGTCCCATTGCGCTGGTGCTCCTTGCCATCTCTGTTGCGGCCCTGGTTGTCCCTCCCCTCCGCGCGCAGCTGAAGCGGCGCAAGGCAGTGGGTGCCGGAGCGGACCAGGCGAAGGTTTCCAGCTAGATACGCTCAAGGACGCCGGGACCCACCCAGGTGGGCCCGGTGTCCTGTATTTTTCGGAAGGGCAAGAAGTCCATGGAAGAAGAACATCCGGCGTACTTTGTGAAGTCGGTGGGGAAGGCCTTTGACGTCCTCAGGGCGTTCACCTCGGACACCCCCCGCCTGACCGTCTCCCAAATCGCGGCGGCGACGGACATAACGCGCGCCTCTGCCCGGCGGTTCCTGCTGACGCTGGCGGACCTTGGGTACCTGCGGACGGACGGACAATCTTTTGAACTGACCGCCCGCTCCCTGGAGCTTGGTTCATCCTTCCTCTCCACCCTGTCCCTTCCCCGCGTAGCCGAGTCGCACCTCAAATTGCTGGCGTCCGAGCTCGGCGAGACGGCGTCGCTTTGCGTCCTTGATGGGGCGGACGTCGCCTACGTCGCCTGTGTCCCGTCCCCGCGGCTCCTCAACGTATCGATCAGCGTGGGCACCAGGTTTCCGGCCTGGGCGACGTCCATGGGCCGGGTGCTCCTCGCTGCCCTGCCGGCCGACAGCCTGGAGGCGTACTACGAATCGGTCCACCTGCAGCGTTATACCGAGCACTCCGTCGGCAGCCTGGAAGCCCTCAAGGACGAGGTCAGCCTCGCCCGGGGCCAGGGGTGGTCCATGGTGTCCCAGGAACTGGAGAACGGCCTCCGCGGCGTTGCCGTTCCCATCTGGTGCGGAGACGAGGCCGTCGGCGCCGTCAATGTCTCATTGCAGACCCACCGCTCCTCCCAGGACGTGATCGAACAAACAGTTGTCCCGCTCCTGCAGGAAACAGCCCGAGAGATAGGGCTGGACTACCAGGGCCGCCCGGCAAAACGCCTCGGCGGGGTGGATGTACTTCGGCCCGCAATGGCGGACATGCAAACCTGACAGGGCCCGCACGGCACCCCGGCCCGCGGCACCAGCGAACCAGCCGGCCCTTGCCCCGGAGCGGCAGGAATGCCACTGTGTCTCATGGCCACAGAAGCTGACGTCCGCAGGATTGCCCTGGCGATGCCGGGCGTCACGGAGCGGCTGAGCTGGGGCCAGCCCGCATGGTTCGCCAGGACCCTGGTGGCCCGCATCTGGGAACCCGGAGTCCTCACCGTCAAGACTGACGAACGCGAGGCCCTGGCGGGAACGGAGCCGGAAACGTACTTCTGGACCCCGCATCACGAGCGTTCTCCCCAGCTGGTGCTGGTGCGCCTGGCCGGGATCACCGGGGAGCTGCTGGCGGAACTGCTGCAGGATTCCTACCGGCTGGCGGGCGGGGAACACAGCAGCCGCAAGCAGCCGTAAGGTAACTGTTTGCCACCCAAGCACGCCGCCCTACTCCCGCGGCACCGGTGCGGGCCATAGACTCAAGCCAACTACGTGCAGCAGCGCCGCTCCGCGAAGCCACCTGGTCCAGGTGACCAGGAACGGCCCGGCAGGGCGGCGCTCCCGCATCCATGCAGCGAGGGGAGTCAGCGGGTGAAACTGGGCATACCGCGGGAACGCCGGGAGGGTGAACGGCGGGTGGCCGCCACACCGGAAACGGTCAAGCAGCTGGCGGCGCTCGGCGTCGAGATACTCCTCGAGGAGGACGCCGGCACGGCGGCCGGGTACCCGGACCTCGCGTACAGCCAGGCGGGTGCACACATTGTCCCTGAGCTCGATCCCGCCCAGCTGGACGTCCTCGCCCACGTCCGGCCCCTCGACCCGGACACCGCCCGGTCCCTGAAAAGGGGCGCCGTCACCGTGGGACTCGCATCGCCGTCGTCCGAACTGCCAACCGTCCAGGCGCTCGCCGACGCCGGCGTCACATCCTTCGCCCTGGAACTCGTGCCACGCATCTCCCGGGCCCAGTCCATGGACGCCCTCAGCTCCCAAGCACTCGTGGCCGGGTACCGCTGCGTCCTTGAGGCGGCCATCCGGCTGCCCCGGTTCTTCCCGCTGTACATGACCGCCGCCGGTACCGTCCCGCCCGCCCGGGTCCTGGTGTTGGGGGCCGGCGTGGCGGGCCTGCAGGCCATTGGCACCGCAAAACGCCTGGGCGCCCGGGTCTTCGCCAACGATATCCGCCCCGCCTCCGCGGACGAGGTAGCCTCCATGGGCGGCACCTTCATCCGGCTGGACCTCGAAACGGCGGAGGCTGCCGGCGGCTACGCCCGCCAGCTCAGTTCCGACGCCGGCACCCGGCAACGCCAGCTGCTGGCACCGCACGTGGCCCAGGCCGACGTCCTGATTACGACGGCGGCCGTCCCCGGCAGGCGGGCACCGCTCCTGGTCACGTGGGAGATGGTGCAGGGCATGCGGGCCGGGTCGGTGGTTGTGGACCTCGCTGCCGAGTCGGGCGGCAACGTGGAAGGCGCTATGCCTGGCCAGGACGTTCCCGTACCCACCGCGGACGGCTCCGGCCACGTCTGGCTGGTCGGCCTGAAAGATGCACCCTCCGCCATGGCGTCGGACGCTTCCCGCCTGTACGCCAAGAACGTCGCCAACCTGCTGGTGCTGATGGTCCGGGACGGTGCGCTGGTCCCCGACTTCAGTGACGAGGTTATCGCCGGGGCCTGCCTCACCCACGACGGCACGGTGCGGCACCAGCCGACGGCGGACCTGCTGGCCGAGCGGGCCGGCGCCCGTCGGGAAGGGGCGCTCTGATGGACGGTATGAGCCTGCTGACCATCACGGTCCTGGCCGTCTTCGTCGGCTTCGAGGTGGTATCCAAGGTCTCCAGTACCCTGCACACGCCGCTGATGTCCGGCGCCAATGCCATCCACGGCATTATCCTGGTGGGCGCCATCATCGTCGCCGGCCAGGCTGCAGACCCGTGGGTGCTCGCGGTGGCGCTCCTCGCCGTCGTCCTTGCCACCGCCAACCTGGTGGGCGGCTTTGTGGTGACCGACCGGATGCTGCATATGTTCCATGCGCGCAAAGCGGCCGGTACCAAGCAGGCCGCCCGGAAGGCGGACGGCAAATGAGCCTCCTGAACCCGGTGTGGACGTCGCTGCTGTACCTGGTCGCCGCCGTCTTCTTCATCCTGGCGCTGCGCGGGCTCAGTTCCCCGCGGACCGCCCGCCGCGGCAACCTGATCGGCGCGCTGGGTGCGTTGATTGGCGTCGTCACGGTGTTCCTGTCCGCGCAGCTGGACAACGTCCCGTGGATCCTTGGTTCCATCGCCGTCGGCACGGTGGTGGCGGCGCCCGTGGCCCGGGGCGTGAAGATGACGCAGATGCCGCAGCTGGTTGCCGCCTTCAACGGCGTGGGCGGCGGAGCTGCTGCCCTCGTGGCGCTTCTCGAACTGAGCCACGCAGGCGATCCCTGGGTGCGGCTGGCCATCGTCTTCACGCTCCTGATCGGTGCCGTGTCCTTCGCAGGTTCGGGGGTCACGTTCGCGAAGCTCCAGGAACTGATGACCACGCGGCCGGTGGTGTTCCGCGGGCTCCCCGTGGTGATGGCCGCGGTGCTGCTCGCCGCCGTGGCGGCCGCCGCCGTCGTCGTTTCTACCGGTTCCCTTCCGCTCGCGTTGCTGCTGCTGGTGCTGGGACTGGCCGCCGGAATCCTGCTGGTGCTGCCGGTGGGCGGGGCCGACGTCCCTATCGTCATCTCGCTGCTGAACGCCTTTACAGGCCTTGCCGTGGCCGCCTCCGGCGTGGTGCTGGGCAACGTGCTGCTGGTGGTGGCCGGCACCCTGGTGGGCGCCTCGGGCACCATCCTTACCCGGGCCATGGCGGCGGCGATGGGACGCAGCGTGGCGGGCATCCTGTTCGGCGCCTTCCGGGGAGGCTCGACGGCGGGATCCACCGCCGTGAGCGAACGTCCCGTCCGTTCCTCCAGCGCCGAGGACGTTGCAGTACTCCTGGGCTACGCGCAGCGCGTCATCATTGTTCCCGGCTATGGGCTGGCCGTGGCCCAGGGCCAGCACACCGCGGCCGAGCTCGCACTGGCACTGGAAAGCCGCGGGATCGAGGTGGACTTCGCCATCCATCCCGTGGCCGGCCGGATGCCCGGACACATGAACGTGCTGCTGGCCGAAGCCAACGTCCCGTACGAATCCCTCAAGGAAATGGGGGAGATCAACCCGGAGTTCAAAACGGCGGATGTGGCGCTGGTAGTGGGCGCGAACGACGTCGTGAACCCGGCAGCCAAGACGTCCTCCGGTTCACCCATTTACGGCATGCCCATCCTGGAAGTGGCGGATGCCCGGCAGGTGGTGTTCCTCAAGCGTTCCATGCGTCCCGGGTTCGCCGGGATCGAGAATGACCTGCTGTACGAGCCGCAGACGTCGCTGCTGTTCGGCGACGCCAAGGACTCGCTGGCCCAGGTGCTCGGGGCCGTCAAAGCACTGTAGCCGCGCCCCTCGCGGCGAAGCTCCTGCCGGCCTGCTTCGAGGCCCGCGCGGGGCAGGCTAGTCTTCTCTCAGACGTAGCCTTTCCACTTGCCATCAGAGGACACCATGACTGCCAACAGCTCCACCTCTCTCCAGCGTGCTGCAATCATCGTCAATCCCGCCAAGCCGGTGGACATCGACGTGCGCGGCCTGGTGGCAAAGCACTGCGTGGAGAACGGCTGGGGCGAGCCGCTCTGGTTCGAAACCACCAAGGAAGATCCCGGTGTAGGCCAGGCCAAGGAAGCACTCGCGCAGGGGGCGGACATTGTGATCGCCGCCGGCGGCGACGGGACCGTCCGGTGTGTCGCCGAGGTGCTGTCCGGTGGGGACGTGCCCATGGGGCTGCTCCCGCTGGGTACCGGCAACCTCCTGGCCCGCAACCTCGGCATGGACGTCACTGATTACGACGGCGCCATGGCCAGGGCCCTGACCGGCACCGAGCGGAAGATCGATGTGGTCCGTGCCCGCCGCAGCGACCCGGACATGGAGCAGCTGTTCCTGGTGATGGCCGGGGTGGGATACGACGCCACCATCATGGCCGACACCAACGAGGAACTAAAGGACAAGGTGGGCTGGCTGGCCTACGTGGACGCAGGTATCCGGAACCTGCCCGGCAAGCCGGTCAAGGCCACCATTGTGATCGACGGGAAGCCGGCTGTCCGCCGCGGTGTCCGCAGCGTCATGGTGGGCAACTGCGGCAAGGTCCAGGGCGGCCTGGAAATCTTCCCCGAGGCAAAGGTGGACGACGGCCTGCTGGACGTTGCCGTGCTGGCGCCGCACCACGGCAAGCTGGGCTGGTTGTCGGTGGTTGCCGGAATGATCGGCAAGGGGCGGGGGAAGGACACAGCCGTAGAGTACTTCCAGGGCAAAACCGTGGAGATCACCCTGGAGCACAACGACGACTACCAGCTGGACGGCGACCACGAAGGGCAGGGCAAGCATGTTGTCATGACCATGGACCCGGCAGCCCTCAACATCCGGATGTAACCCAACTGAGTACCAGCTGATGTTGTTATGCGGCCCCTAAACGACATCTGGTGCTACCTGGTTGGGCGGGGACGGGGCGGGCCGGTGCGCCAGGATTTCGGCGAGCTCCGCGAGCCGGTGGGCGCGGGCTGACTCCGCGGGAGTGAACGGTTCACCCGGCCGGACAAAGGTGATGGGGCCATACCAGGCCGTGGGGACCTTGAGCCGCGTGCCGGCGTCGTACCTCTCCAAAACTGCCTCGGCAGGGGAAAGGACCCGTGCCCGCAGGAGCTCGGCCACGGCCAGCGGAAGCTCGTCCGGCGCATCAGCGATCCGCGCCGCCAGGCTCAGCGCTTTTGTCTGCCCGTCCGCCATCGCCAGCGCGGTGGTTGGCCAGACGTGGGAGTGTGTACCGCCGGCCAGGTGCAGCGACTCCAGGAGCTGGTATTCGTCCACGTCGCCGGGCGTGGACAGCACAAACTCGTCCAGTACGCCGCCGGCCACCGGGTGGACGTGGATGCTCAGGATGTTGGTCTCCAGGCGGGCCAGGGCCCTGGTGACTTTCTGCAGCGCCCCCGGCTCATCCTGCAGGACGGTGCGTGCCCTCCATAGCGCCGGCGCCCCGGCGAGCCGGCGCCGATGCCGCAGCGCCGGTGCATGCAGCCATCCGCGAAGCACCCGTGCCGCGGAGGGCTCAGCCACCCAGATCACCAGGACGGTGGCGGTAACAGTCAGCACAAGGACCTTGGCCAGGTAGGAAAGCTGGGTGTCCACCACCAGGGCGTGGACCAGGAGCTCGATCGGCAGCATCACGGCCACGTTCGCCAGGGTCAGCCGGGTCCTTGTTGGTTCGGGCATCAGGCCGCACACTTCGCAGCTCAGTTCAGACGCGGGAGTCTTGCTTGCACCGGGCTTCATGGTCCAAGGATCGCGTGGTGCTGTTTCGGCGGTGTTGCCCGGCCGTTCCGATCGTGCGAAGCATGCCGGGCATAGGATTTTTGGTGGAACGTCAGCGCGGCCGCCCGTCTCACCAGAAACAGATCCCAGACGCCCGGCACCGCAGGAAGGCCCTATTCCACGTGAAGATGCTCACCGAGATGTTCAACATTGCCCCCGCCAACAAGGACCACCACCCGGCCCTGAGGTGCGCGGTAGGTGTCTTCGTGCCACTCTTCACGCTTGTGCTGCTGGGCCGGCTGGACCTTGCCATCTTCGCGTCCTTCGGGGCTTTCACAGGCATCTACGGCCGCGGCGAACCCCACGGCATCCGCTTCGCACTGCAGCTGCGGGCCGGCCTGCTGATGCTGCTGGTCATCCTCCTCGCAGCGCTCGCTGCGCGGGCCGGCGGAGCCTGGGGACTGGACAAGGACGGAACCACGTGGCTCCTGGTCCTGGCCACCACGCTGGTGGCAGGCGGCTGTTCGGTGGCAATCGCGTGGTTCCGCCTGCGCCCGGCGGGATCGCTGTTCCACATCTTCGCCTTCGCGGCCATTGCCTCCATTCCCAACCAGCCGCCGCTGTGGGAGGGCATGCTGGTGGCCGCCCTCACCACCGCCTTCTGCCTGCTGATCGGCTTCTCCTCCCGGATCCTGCCCAGCCGCCGCGCAGCATGGTCCCGGCCGCGCCCCATCCGCCGCACCCCCGACGAAAAGTGTGCTGCCCTGCTTGAGGGCTTGGGCTACCTGGTGGCTGCAGGCCTGGCCGGTGCGCTGGCCACCTGGGCCGGCAGCCGCCTCGGGTTCGGCCACAACTACTGGGCCATGGTGGCCGCCGTCGTGCCGCTGGTGGGCCACACCACCCGGCACCGGGTCCGCCGCGGGGTGCAAAGGATCATCGGCACCGTGCTGGGGCTGGTGGTGATGGCGGGCATCCTGCTGCTGGGCCTGCAGCCCTGGCAGACCGTCCTGGTCATGGCGTTGTGCCAGTTCGGCGCCGAGATGTTCATCATCCGGCAGTACCTGCTGGCCCAGGTCTTCGTCACGCCCCTGGCGCTGGTGTCCACCCTCCTCGTGGTTCCTTCCTCGCCTACCATCCTGCTCCGGGACCGCATCATTGAAACGGTGATCGGCGCCGCCGTCGGCATCGCCGTGGTCCTGGCCCCCGGCGCGTGGCGCCGTCTCCGCGGACGCACGACGGCGGCCCCGTCCGAGGTGCCTTAGCCGCCGCAGCTGCGGCGAAGGTAGGCTGGACGCGTCCCATTCAACGGAAGCGGTGCGTGCGGTGGCGAATTCTGCCTCGGGTGATTCGGTGGTGGACCGCATTGTCCGCTTGCTCTCCGCCTTCCCCGAGGACGTCAGCGCCCTGCAATTGTCCGAACTGGCGGAGCGCGCGGGCCTGCCGCTCACCACTGCCCACCGGCTGGTCCGCCAGCTCGCGGACCACGGCCTCCTGGACGCCGGTCCCGGCGGCCTGGTGCGCCCCGGCCTGCGGCTCTGGGAACTGGTCAACCGCACCGCACCCACCCTTGCCCTGCGGCAGGCCGCCATGCCGTTCATGGAGGACATCCAGCAGGTCCTCAACCAGAATGTGAACCTGGCCGTGCTGGACGGCTGGGACGCGCTTTTTGTTGAACGGCTGTCCCGCCGCGGATCCGTCGCCAACCGGGCCAGGGTGGCCGGCCGGATGCCCGTCCATACCTCGTCCGCAGGGCTGGCACTGATGGCCCACCAGGACAGACTGCTGCAAGCCAATTACCTGGACCAGTTCGCGGACCCGGACGGGAAGGTCGCCACCGACGCTGTCCGGGTGCTGCTCAGCGAGACGTTCCACCAGGGCTTTGCCCAGCTTAAGGGCGTGGTGGACCCGGACACGTGGGGGATCGCCGTCCCTGTGCTGGACGCCCGCCAGCGCGCGGTGGCGTCGCTCGGCGTCGTGGTCCCTTTGCGCGAGATGCGCCTGCAGGCACTGGTGCCCGCACTGCAGACAGCAGCCAGGGGCATTGCGCGCAGGCTGAACGACGCGTAGCCGGCCACTCAGCTTCCAGGTACTTCCGTTGAACGGAATTCATGTAACGCCGCTCACCTGCCGGAGCGCACACTGTTGGCAGAAGCACCACACGGCCGCGCAGCTGCGGCCCGCAACGAAGCGAGAACGCCATGCCACGCACAATCATCACCACCCAGGTGGCCATCATGGGCGCAGGCCCGGCCGGCCTCATGCTGTCCCACCTGCTGGCCAAGGCCGGCATTGAGTCCACCGTCATTGAAGTCCGCAGCCACAAGGACATCTCGGAGACCGTCCGCGCGGGCATCCTGGAGCACGGCACCGTCAACATGCTCGTGGACAGCGGGGTCTCGGACCGGGTGCTGCGCGACGGGGACCGGCACGACGGCATCGAACTGCGGTTCAACGGGGAGAGCCATCGCGTGGATTTCAAGGACCTGGTGGGGGAGTCCGTCTGGCTCTATCCGCAGACCGACGTGTTCCTGGACCTCGCCGCCCGCAGGAAGGCCGACGGCGGGGACGTCCGCTACAGCGTCACGGACACCACCGTGCATGACCTGGAAGGCCGGCCAAAGGTCTGGTTTACGGACTCCGAAGGGGCGGAGTTTGAGATCCAGGCCGACTTCCTGGTGGGTGCAGACGGGTCCCGCAGCCACTGCCGCTTCCAGATTCCCGAGGCCAGCCGCAAGTGGTACTTCCACGAGTACCCGTTTGCCTGGTTCGGAATCCTGGCCGAGGCTCCGCGCAGCGCCGACGAACTGATCTACGCCAACTCCGCCAATGGCTTTGCCCTGATCAGCCAGCGGACCGAGACCGTCCAGCGCATGTACTTCCAGTGCGACCCCAAGGAGAACGTGGCGGAGTGGGATGACGACCGGATCTGGGCGGAGTTCCGCAGCAGGGTCAACGGCAACGGCTTTGAGCTCAAGGAGGGGCCGGTGATCGACAAGATGGTCCTGCCGTTCCGCAGCTTCGTGCATACGCCCATGCGTCACGGCAACCTGTTCCTCGCCGGCGACGCCGCCCACACGGTCCCGCCCACCGGCGCCAAAGGCCTCAATCTCGCCATCCACGACGTCAAGATGCTCTTCGAGGGTCTGGATACCCATTACAACTCTGGCTCGGACCACCTCCTGGACTCTTTCAGCGGCCGGGCCCTGGAGCGGGTGTGGAAAGCGCAGCAGTTCTCCTACTGGATGACCACCATGCTGCACACCTCCACCGATGCGGACGACTTCTCCCGGGCGCGCCAGCTCGGCGAGCTGAATTCCGTGGTGTCGTCAAGGCACGGCATGGCCTACCTGGCGGAGGCCTACACCGGCTGGCCGGGAAACGCCTGACGTGCAGAGTTTTTGTCCAGATATGCAGGGTAAATAGCCCTTACACCCTGCATATCTGGACAAAAACTCTGTGGGGAGGGGCGACGGCGGGAGGCGCCTTAGGGGGCGAGCAGCCGGCGGACTGCGGCGGCGATGGCCGCGGCATCAGGGCGCTCGTCCCGCCTGACCGTGAGCAGGTGGAGCAGGACACCGTCGCCATAATCCGCCAGGTCCCGTGCCCGGGCGGCCGCATCGGCCACCCCCAGCGCGGTGAGGGCCGGGACCAGGCCGCCCACCAGCCGGAAATGCCCGGCAGTCACCGCTTCCGGCCGGTCCAGCGAAAGGGCCAGCCGGGCGCGGGTCAGGCCCGCGTGCTCGCCGGCCAGCGCCAGCAGCATGGAAGCCAGTTGGCCCGCAAGTTCCTCGAGGTTCCGCGGCGGACCAGCCGCTCCCTGGTCCCGGAGCAGCTGGGTGTCCAGGTGCTCCAGGCGGTCCAGCACCGCTTCCACCAGGGCGGTTCGGTTGCGGAAATAGTTGGAGGTGGTCCCTTCCGCCACCTGTGCGGCGGCGTCCACGGCCCGGTGGGTAAGGCCCTTCATTCCCTTGTCAGCCACGACGGCCAGGGCGGCATCAAGGAGCTGGGTCCGGCGGTCAGGCATGCGCCCAGTGTAATTGACCCCTTCCGGATCACTACAAAAGTAGTAGAATTACGTGCATGGACACAATCTCGATTGTTGGCGGCGGCATTGCCGGCCTGGCGCTGGCCGCGGCCCTGGACCACAGCCGGTTCCAGGTGACGGTGTACGAGAAACGGCCTGGGCTGCCGGCCGTGGGCCACGCGCTGGGGATGTGGCCCAACGCCCAACGTGCCCTTGCGCGGCTGGGAGTCCTTGAAGAGGCGCGGGCGGTCAGCCCGGTGCTCGGCAGCGGATCGGTCCGTGACGCCCAGGGAGAGCCTTGGATCACCATCAACGCGGGGGAGATGTTCGGCATCTCCCGGGTTGACCTGCTGCGGTTGCTGGACGGTGCCTTCCCGGGAACCGTCCGCCGGATCACCAGCACCGTCAGGTCACTTCCCGACGACGGCAGCCTGGTGGTCGGTGCTGACGGCGTGCACAGCGCAGTCCGGCGGGATGTCTGGGGCGCCGGAACGGATGCACGCCTCACCCCGTACCTCGCCCTCCGCGGGACCCTGCCTGCTCCGGTCAGCCAGGACGAGGTGGGCGAGTACTGGGGCCGCGGCGACCTGTTCGGCATGGCTGCCGCCCGGGGAGGGTCCTTCTGGTGGGCCAGCTACCGGTCCGGGATGGGCCCGTACGGGATTGACGCAGCGTCAGCCCTGGAATACGCCCGGGAGCGCTATTCCGGCCACGCGCCCGCCATCCGCCGCACGGTGGCCGCAGCCACGCCCGAAGCATGCCTTGTCCAGCGGATCTGGACAGTTCCGCATCTTGGCTCCTACGTCCGCGGGCGGACCGTGCTCATCGGCGATGCCGCCCACGCCATGCTGCCCACCCTGGGGCGCGGCGCCTGCGAGTCTCTGGTGGATGCCGTAACACTGGCTGACCTCCTCAACACGCTGCC
>NZ_JBJURL010000076.1:0-20591 GCF_046097905.1 Pseudarthrobacter sp. NKDBFgelt
GGTTTCCCCGGCACCTACCAGCCCCAGGTGACAACACTCTCAGGATCATCGATCAACAGAGGGTCGCAATCATGCCCGGGACCGGCAGGCCAGCACACCCTCATCCTGCAACAGGAAACGGGCTACGAAAAAGGTAACGAGGGTTGGCGGGAAAAGCGCATCAAGGGAGAGAGCGTTGGCGAAAAGGGCGCAGGATGTGAGAGAGCGTCGCCCTGGGGGAGAGGCGCGTCAGGCGGTTTCGAGGCCCCGGTGGTCCACCGGGCATTCGGCCTGGGGGGCTGCGGCGGCCGGCTGCTCCACGGTGATGCCGTAAAGGGCTTCGAGGGCTGCAACGTAGTCATCCTGCTGGCCGTTGGCGGCAAGCTCGCGGGCGCGCACCGTAGGAACGTGCAGGAGCTGCTTAACCATGCGGCGGAGCGCGAATTCCACTTCCTCTGCGGCGGCCGTGCAGCCGTGCCGGGCCCTGACCTTTTCCATTTCCGCGTCCAGGACACTCATGGTGTGCCGGCGCAGGGCAACGATGGCGGAGTCCACGGACCGGACCTCGCGCTCGTGCTCGAAGGCCTTGGCGGCGCCGCTGACGATGCCGCTGGCCTGGGCCAGCGACTCGGCCTGCTCCTGGGGGGCCGCAAGGCGGACTGACTCCAGGGTGAGAAGCTCCACGCCGTCCAGTTCGCCAACCCCGGGGTCGAAGTCGTGGGTGAGTGCGAGGTCGATGGCAATCAGCGGCTGCGGGGAATCCGCCCGGACGTCAGCCAGTTCATCAGCTTCCACCCTGGTGTCGGAACCGCTGCAGCCGATCATCACGTCTGCCGCCGCAACGGCCGGCCGGAGTGATTCGGCGTCGAGGGCCGTGCCGCCCCGGGTTGCCACAAAACCTTCGGCGCGGCCGGAAGAGGAGAAAACGGAGATGTCGGTGCAGCCGCGTTCGCGCAAGAGGGCCATGGTAGCGCCGGCGTAGGCCCCCGTGCCGAAGACCACCACCTTCTTGCTGGACCAATCCGGATTCTCGGACAGGTCCGTTGCCAGATCCAACGCGACGGAAACGATGGACAGGCCCCGGGAGCCGAGGGCGGTTTGCGCGCCGACATCCTTGGCCGTCTTGGAGGCCGCCTGGAACAGCCGGACGAGGCCGGAACTTGCCGTGCCTTCATGCTGGGCGGTGATAAGGGCCCGCCTGACCTGCCCGGCGATTTCGCGTTCTCCGACCACGGCGGAGTCCAGGCCTGCGCTGACGGCAAACAGGTGCTGGCTGACTTCCGGACCGGTGCGGGTGCTGAAGGAGCGTGAGACGAGGGGTTCGCTCAGGCCGCTGACTTCGCTGATCTGGGCCACTAAAGCGGCGCGGGCAGCCTCCACATCGTCCGGATGGGGGGCCTCGCCATAGATTTCGTAGCGGTTGCAGGTGGCAAGGACAATGGCACCCGTCACTGCCGGCGATCCGGAGAGGGCGGATGTGGCGATCCCCGAAGAGCCGCTGCTCAACTGAGCAACGGTCTCAAGATCGATGTCGGCGTGTGTAGCCACCAATGAAAAAAGAACCACAGCAGGACAATCATAGCTTTTTCGTTACTCGGTAGAACAACTCCAGGCGCGGACCGTCGCACGCGGAAGCTGTGATTCCTGCCACGGCGCGGCCGGAGCGCCTCGGGATGACACTTCGTCGTTATCTTTTGCAGCCGATTTTCGGCACAATCAGAGGCATGACTTCCAGCCCCGCCATGTCCCCTGCCGGCGCCCTCGCCGCAGACCACCCGCTGCTGGACGGCCGCACCGCAGATTCCCCGCTGATCACGGCCTACCGCGGAGGCAAACCGTCCCGACGCCCCGTCTGGTTCATGCGGCAGGCCGGACGCTCGCTGCCCGAGTACCTCAAGGTCCGCGAAGGCGTCGCCATGCTGGACTCCTGCCTGCGCCCGGAGCTGGCTTCCGAGATCACGCTCCAGCCGGTCCGCCGCCACGACGTTGATGCGGGCATCTTCTTCTCCGACATCGTCATTCCCCTAAAGCTTGCCGGCGTAGGCGTGGACATCGTGCCTGGAGTGGGACCTGTCCTGGACACTCCGGTCCGCACTGCCGCAGATGTGGCAGCGCTGCCGCAGCTCACCTGGGAGTCGCTGGAACCGATCCGCGAAGCGGTCCGCCTCACCGTGGCTGAACTCGGCAGCACCCCGCTGATCGGCTTCGCCGGCGCACCGTTCACGCTGGCTGCGTACATGGTGGAGGGCAGGCCGTCCCGTGACCATCTGGGCCCGCGCACCATGATGCACGCCGACCCCGAAACCTGGAACGCCTTGGCCAACTGGGCTGCAGACGCCTCCGGCATGTTCCTGCAGGCACAGCTTGAGGCCGGCGCCTCCGCGGCCCAGCTGTTCGACTCCTGGGCCGGTTCCCTGGGCCTGGCGGACTACACCAGGTATGTGGCGCCCGCCTCGGCACGAGCCCTGGACCATGTGCGGCACCTCGGCGCCCCGCTCATCCACTTCGGCACCGGCACGTCGGAGCTCCTCGTGGCCATGCGTGACGTGGGAGTGGACGTGGTGGGCGTTGACTACCGGCTGCCGCTCGATGAGGCTAACCAGCGGCTCGGCGGCACGGTACCGCTGCAGGGAAACATCGACCCCGCCCTGCTGCCGGCCCCGTGGGAAATCCTCGAGGCTCACGTCCGCGACGTCGTAGCCGCAGGTTCGGCGGCCCCCGGGCACGTGGTCAACCTGGGGCACGGCGTCCCGCCGGAGACTGATCCCGCCGTCCTCACGCGGGTGGTTGAACTCATCCACTCCATCTCCCCGGAGTAGTCCCATGGGCAGCATGCCGGCACAGACCCGGACCGCGCTGGTGCTGGGCGGCGGCATTTCGGGACTGCTGTCTGCCCGCGAGCTTACTTCCGCCGGTTATGAGGTCACAGTCCTGGAAGCCGGAACGGAATGGGGCGGTTGCGTGGGCAGCCACACCGTTGCCGGCCTGACCCTGGACAGCGGCGCGGAATCCTTCGCCACCCGTTCCGACGCCGTTGCACGGCTTGCCGGGGAGCTTGGCCTTGCCGGCAGCATTGTGCAGCCCCGGCCCGGGGGAGCCTGGGTCCAGCTTCCGGACGGCCCGCGCGAACTGCCCAAGACGGGCGTCCTGGGCATCCCGGCCAACCCCTGGGACCCGGAAGTCCGGAGGTCGTTGGGCCCCGTGGGAACCCTCCGGGCCACCCTGGACCGGTTCCTGCCGGCGTCGGTGGGGACGGCGGACGACGTCATCAGCGTCTCCGCCCTGGTGAAGGCACGCATGGGGAGCAGGGTCCTGGAGCGCCTGGTTGCCCCGGTTGTTGGCGGCGTGCACTCCGCGGATCCCGGACTGCTCGACGTCGACATGGTGGCTCCGGGGCTCCGCGCCGGAATCAGGCGGCACGGCTCCCTGGCCGCTGCGGTTTCCGCCCAGCGTCGCGCCGGCACAGGGTCACCTGCGAACGACGGCCGGAGCCAAGAGCCTGCGGCTCCGGCAAAGGCGGGCTCTGCCGTTGCCGGCCTTGAACGCGGAATGCACACCCTGGTCACCGCTTTGGTGGACGACCTCCGCGACCGGAGGGTGACGCTCCTGTCCGGCACGCCCGCCTCAGGTGTGGCCCGGACGCCTGAAGGGTGGCGGGTCAGCTCCCACGGAGCAACGTTCGACGCCGGCACGCTGGTTGTGGGGGTGGACGGTCCGGCCGCCGTCGACCTTTTGGAAGCCGCAGTCCCCGCCCTGGCGGGACGACGGCCTCCTGCAGGGCCGGACGTCAAGCTCGTCACACTCGTGGTCAACAAGCCCGAACTGGACCGCCGGCCGCGCGGCACAGGCATCCTGGTGGCGCCCCAGACCCCCGGCATTGAAGCGAAGGCCCTGACCCACGCCACCGGCAAATGGGATTGGCTCGCTGACGCGGCCGGCCCTGGCCGGCACGTGGTCAGGCTCTCGTATGGCCGAGTGGACGGGGCCGGAGGGCAGCCCGGCGGCCCGGACACCGACGAGGAACTCTTTGCCGCGTCCCTGCGGGATGCACAGGCCCTGCTGGGCGTGGCCATCGCCGCGGAGGACGTCGTGGACTGGGATGTGGTCCGGTGGCGGGGGTCCCTGCCCTTCGCCGCCGTGGGGCACCGCGCCCGCGTGGCGGAAATCCGGAAAGCCTGTGCCGCTGTGGGTAACCTGGCCGTCGTCGGCGGCTGGGTGGCCGGTAACGGGCTGGCCGCTGTGGTCTCCGACACGATTGAACAAATCCGGAACCTGGACCGCTAAATCCCCTGGCACTTCTTTCGACGGCCTTCGCCGGCTCCCTCAGCCACGGCATAGACCAACAGATGTGACGTTGCGCACTTCTACGGCTTGTAGAAGTTGTTGGTTTCGACTTGGCGGGTACGAAGGGGCAAACTTGTAACCATGAGCCACACTTCTGCCGAATCTGTCACTAAAACCGAAGAATCAGCCGAGCAGTTTTTCACCCTCTGGACGGTATTCAAGCGCTCCGAAACCCTGATCCGCAGCGCCGACGCCGCCGCTGACTTCGAGGCCCTCCTGGAACGGCTGGCCCAGGCCGGCGTGACGCACCGCGGCAGCTACGATGTCTCCGCCATGCGGGCAGATGCTGACGTCATGGTGTGGCTCCACGGCCCCAAGCCGGAAGCGCTGCAGCAGGCCATCCGCGACATCCGCCGCAGCACCCTGTTTGCGGGCACCGAGATTGTCTGGTCCGCCATGGGCGTGCACCGTGAGGCAGAGTTCGCCAAGAACCACACGCCCGCATACTCCCGCGGGGTCGCACCGGCGGAATGGCTGTGCGTCTACCCGTTCGTCCGCTCCTACGAGTGGTACATCCTCCCTGAGGAAGAGCGGGGCGCAATGCTTCGGGAACACGGCCTCCTGGGCCGGGAGTTCCCGCAGGTCATCTCCAACACCGTTTCCTCGTTCGCACTGGGCGACTGGGAATGGATCCTGGGCCTCGAGGCCCCCGAACTGGTGGACCTGGTGGACCTGATGCGCCACCTGCGCGCCACCGAGGCACGCAACCATGTCCGGGAGGAAGTCCCGTTCTACACCGGACGCCGGATTTCCCCGGCAGAAGTAGCGGAGGTGCTCGCATGAGCCAGCTTGACCCCACAAACGCCGGCGCCGTCGTCGTCAACCCTGTCACCGAGGCCGGGCGGATGGCACCCAAGAACTACGACGCCGTCCTCCTCGCCTCCTTCGGCGGGCCGGAAGGCCAGGAGGACGTCATCCCGTTCCTCCGCAACGTCACCCGCGGGCGCGGCATCCCGGATGAGCGGCTGGAGGAGGTCTCCCACCACTACCGCGCCAACGGCGGCATCAGCCCCATCAACCAGCAGAACCGGGAACTCAAGGCCGCCCTTGAGGCCGAACTTGCCGCCCGCGGCATCGAACTTCCGGTCCTCTGGGGCAACCGCAACTGGGCGCCGTACATTCCGCAGACCCTGCAGGACGCGTACGACGCCGGCCACCGCCGCCTCCTGATGATCACCACGAGTGCCTACTCCTGTTACTCCAGCTGCCGCCAGTACCGTGAGGACATCGGCATGGCGCTGACCGAAACCGGGCTGGACGGCCGGCTGGAAGTGGACAAAGTGCGCCAGTACTTCGACCACCCCGGGTTCGTGGAGCCGTTCGTTGAGGGCACCGCCGCCGGCCTCGCGGAAGTCCGGGAAAAGCTTGCAGCCGCAGGCACCCCCGACGCGCCGGTGCAGATCCTGTTCGCCACCCACTCCATCCCCACCCGGGATGCGGAGGCCGCAGGCCGCTCCGAAGGCGAACCCCGCGAATTCACGGAAGGGTCCGCCTACGTGGCCCAGCACCTCGCCACGGCTGCCGCTGTCATCCGGCGCGTGGAAGAGGAATCAGGCCTGACGGCACCGTGGTCCCTGGTGTACCAGTCCCGGTCCGGGGCACCGCACGTGCCCTGGCTGGAGCCTGACATCAACGATGCTATCGAGGAACTGGCCGGCAAAGATGTCAAGGGAATCGTCATCGTCCCGCTCGGCTTCGTCAGTGACCACATGGAAGTTGTCTGGGACCTGGACACCGAAGCCCTGGAAACCTGCGCCAACCTGGGGCTGACCGCCACGCGCGTCCCCACACCCGGCACGCACCGCAAGTTCGTCAACGGCATGGTGGACCTGATTTCGGAGCGGACGGCGGCCAACAACATCGCTGACCGCCCGGCGCTGACGGACCTCGGTCCCTGGTACGACGTCTGCCGGCCGGGGTGCTGCCAGAACTTCCGGGGCGAGAAGCCCACCATTGCCGGTGCAGACACCACCGTGGGCACCGGGCATGACGCCTATCCCGGCGCCAGCCAGCCAGCGGCGGCCGGGGGAGCGCCGCAGCAGTGACGGTCCGGATCGGCACCCGCGCCAGCAAACTGGCGCTTACCCAGACGCAGCAGACCGCGGACCAGCTGGCCGCCGTCGGAGGCTTTCCGGTGGAGCTCGTCCACATCCGGACCGACGGCGATGTCCTGACCGGCTCGCTCTCCCAGATGGGCGGCACCGGCGTTTTTGTCGCCGCCCTGCGGGATGCGCTGCTGCGCAACGAATGCGACGTGGCCATCCACTCGCTCAAGGACCTGCCCACCGGCGCGGCCGTCGGGCTCAGCCTCGCGGCCACGCCGCGGCGGGTGGATGTCCGCGACGTCCTGTGCGCCCGGGACGGACTGAAACTGGCTGACCTCCCCAACGGCGCACGGGTGGGTACCGGCTCGCCCCGGCGCGCCGCCCAGCTTCGCGCCGCACGGCCGGACCTGGAGATCATCGACATCCGCGGCAACGTGGACACCCGCCTGGGCCGCGTCCCCGGGCTGCCGGGCAACACCATCACCGAGGTGGTACCCGGCAAGTCCTGCGACCTGGACGCCGTGGTGCTGGCCGCCGCAGGCCTGGAACGCATCAGCAGGCTGGACACCGTCAGCGAGTTCCTCGAAACCGACGTTATGCTTCCCGCCGCCGGGCAGGGGTCGCTGGCCATCGAATGCCGCACGGCTGACGCTCCGGCCCGCCCCGGCTCTGCCGAAGGCTCCAGGGACGTGCTGGCCCAGGCTCTCAGTGCACTCGACGATCCGGATACACGGCTCGCGGTCACGGCTGAACGCGCCCTGCTGGCACGGCTGGAGGCCGGCTGCGCAGCACCGGTTGGCGCCTACGCCTTCCGTAAGGGCAGCATGCTTTACCTGGAAGCCGTGGTGTGCGCCGTGGACGGCACGGCCTCGGTCCGGGACAAGCGCGCAACCGACGGCCTCACGGAGGTGGGTGCCACGCTGCTCGGCATTGAACTGGCAGAAGTCCTGCTGGCCGCCGGTGCCGCGGACATCGCGGACCTCCAGGCCTCCTGATTTCGGCCATGCGATTACCTGTCCAATGCATCCGGCAGGGCCGGCTGGGACGCGGGTAAACATGCAGGAGAAGGATCTGCCGTGGGAGCGCCCACTGGCCGGGGCGCGGGTATTGATCACGCGCAGCCCGGAGCGGTCGCTGCCGCTCGTGGACGCGCTGCAGGATGCAGGTGCCAGCGCATTCCTCCTGCCGTTGATCGACTTCGAACGTGCACCGGACCAGCACTCCCTCGATGTGGCCTGCGATGCCCTCGGTGCCGGGGCATTCGATTGGCTGGTGGTCAGCAGCGCCACCACAGTCCATGTACTCACGGCCAAAGCCGCCGAACGTGGACTGGTGCCTGCCCAGTGGATCCCGGCCCGCACCCGCATAGCCGCGGTGGGGGCGGCAACGCGCAGGCTCCTGGAGGACCGGGGGCTTGCCGTGGCACTGACACCAGCGGCTGACCAGTCCGCGGCAGGCCTGCTCGCTGTGTGGCCGGGTGGGGACGGCAAGGTTCTGCTGCCGCAGGCGGACATCGCGTCGCCGCGCCTGGCGGAAGGCTTGTCGGCAGCCGGAAGCACCGTGACGGCAGTGACCGCATACCGCACGGTCGACTACCCCGCCGCGGCGGAGCGCAGGCTGGCCATCCCGGCGGAAGGCGGGGGAGCGGACTTGCAGCCGCCGTCGTACGCCCTGCTGACACCTGAAGACGCCGCAGCTGAGCTGGCGGACGGCCGCCTCGACGCCGTCATTGCAGCTTCCCCCAGCGCCGCCCGGCGCATCCATGCGCTGTCCCCGCTGCTCGGGTGCCAGTTCGTGGCCATCGGGCGTTCGACGGCGGACCAGGCCGCCGCGCTTGGCATGCCGGTGGCTGCCATCGCGGCTGAGCCGTCGCCGGCAGGGCTTGTAGCTGCCGTCGCGGCAGCACTCCTCACGACGGAGGATGCCGGCGGAGAACCACCCTGACGCGCGGGACGCCCGCCAGCGGCCACCCACTCACCGCCCGAACCAACGCCAAGGACAGGACCATGACTTTTCCCAGCCACCGCCCCCGCCGCCTGCGCACCACGCCCGCCATGCGCCGGCTGACCGCCGAAACCCGCCTGGCGCCGGCGGAACTCATCCTTCCCGCCTTCATCCGTGAAGGCCTCACGGAACCCAACCCCATCACCTCCATGCCGGGCGTTGTCCAGCACACCACGGAAACCCTGAAGCGTGCTGCTGCTGAAGCGGTGGAACTCGGGCTGGGCGGCATCATGCTGTTCGGCATCCCGGAAAACCGGGACGCCCAGGGAACGGCGTCCCTTGACCCGGATGGCGTCCTGAACAAGGCCATCAGGGACGTGCGCGCCGAGGTGGGAGACGACCTGGTGGTCATGAGCGATGTGTGCCTGGATGAGTTCACGGACCACGGCCACTGCGGCGTGCTCGACGCCGACGGGTACGTGGACAACGACCGCACCGTGGAGATCTACGCACGCATGGCCGTGGCCCAGGCTGACGCCGGCGCCCACATGCTGGGCCCCTCCGGCATGATGGACGGCCAAATCGCCGCCATCCGTGCCGCCCTGGACGGTGCGGGCCACACCAGCACGTCCGTCATCGCGTACTCCGCCAAGTACGCCTCCGCCTTCTACGGTCCGTTCCGCGAAGCTGTCGACTCCCAGTTGAAGGGCGACCGGCGGACCTACCAGATGGACGCCGGCAACCGCACCGAAGCCCTTCGCGAGGTGGAACTGGACCTCGCAGAAGGGGCCGACATCGTGATGGTCAAACCCGCGATGAGCTACCTGGACATCGTGGCCGACGTCGCCGCCATGAGCCCGGTCCCGGTGGCGGCCTACCAGATCTCCGGCGAGTACGCCATGATCGAGGCCGCTGCCGCCAACGGCTGGATCGACCGGCGCTCCGCCATCACCGAGTCCGTGCTGGGCATACGGCGCGCCGGCGCCCACATGGTGCTGACCTACTGGGCCGCAGAACTGGCCGGCTGGCTGAAGGAGTCCTGATGGCCAACACACCGGCTCCCCGATCCGTAGCGGTTCCCGAGAGTCCCACCGCCCCGGCTGGACCAGGCCGGATCCTCCTGGGCCTGAACACGTTTGGCGATGTCGGTGAGAACCCGGACGGAAGCCCGCAGCCGCATGCCCGGGTGCTGCGCCAGCTGCTGGAAGAGGCTCAACTGGCGGACGCCGTCGGACTCCATGCCTTTGGCGTCGGCGAGCACCACCGCAAGGACTACGCGGTGTCCGCGCCGGAAGTCTTCCTCGCCGCCGCTGCGGCCCGCACCACCCGGATCCGGCTGGGCTCGGCTGTCACCGTCCTGAGCTCCGATGATCCCATCCGGGTGTTCCAGCGGTTCGCCACCGTGGACGCCATCTCCAGCGGCCGTGCCGAAGTCATGCTGGGCCGCGGCTCCTTCATCGAATCGTTTCCGCTGTTCGGTCTGGACCTGGCCGACTATGAGGTCCTGTTCGAGGAAAAACTCGAGCTGTTCGACAAGGTCCGGGCGCAGAAGCCGGTGTACTGGGAAGGCCGCACCAGGCCGGCCGTATCCGGGCTGGGCGTGTACCCGCCGCTGGAGCGCCACCTGCTGCCCACCTGGATCGGAGTGGGCGGCACGCCGGAATCCGTGCTGCGCTGCGCCCAGTACGGCTATCCCATCATCTTCGCCATCATCGGCGGGCAACCCCGCGCCTTCCGCCCGCTCGTGGACCTGTACCGGGAAGCCATGGCCAAGTACGGCCACCCCATGCAGCAGGTGGCCACCCATTCACCCGGACACGTGGCTGACACCGACGAGCAGGCCCGCGAGGAGCTCTTCCCCCACTGGCTGAAGCTGCGGAACAAGCTTGGCGCCGAGCGGGGCTGGGGACCGGCGGGGAGGGGCGAGTTCGACGCCCTGTGCGCACCCGAGGGCGCCCTCTACGTCGGCTCGCCCGAAACTGTGGCCCGGAAGATCGTCCTGCTCAAGCAAAACCTGGGCGTGGACCGCTTCGACCTGAAATACAGCAACGGGCCGCTGCCGCACTCCGCCATGATGCGCTCCATTGAGCTGATGGGCACGGCGGTGGCGCCCCGGGTGGCAGAACTGCTGGCCGATTCACCGGCCCGCTAACTGAGAGAATAGGAACCATGACTTCCAGCAACCCTCGCAACGAGGAACTTTTCGACCGCGCCCGCCAGCTCATGCCGGGCGGGGTCAACTCGCCGGTCCGTGCCTTCGGGTCCGTGGGCGGAACGCCGCGCTTCATGGTCTCCGCCAAGGGGCCGTACCTGACCGACGCCGACGGCAAGGAATATGTGGACCTGGTGTGCTCATGGGGTCCGGCGCTGCTGGGCCACGCGCACCCCGCCGTACTGGAGGCCGTCCACGCAGCCGTGGACCGCGGCCTGTCCTTCGGCGCCTCCACCCCGGATGAGGCGAACCTGGCCGAGATCGTCAAGGAACGCGTTCCCGCCGTCGAACGCCTCCGGATGGTGTCCACCGGCACCGAGGCCACCATGACCGCCGTCCGCCTGGCGCGCGGCTTCACGGGACGCAACCTCATCATCAAGTTCGCCGGCTGTTACCACGGCCACCTGGACGGCCTCCTTGCCGCCGCAGGTTCCGGCGTCGCCACCCTCGCCCTGCCCGGCTCCGCAGGTGTCACGGAGGCCACCGCCGCCGAAACCCTGGTGCTGCCCTACAACGACCTCACCGCCGTCAAGGAAGCCTTCGCCGCGCACGGGCAGAACATCGCGGCCGTGATCACCGAAGCCGCCCCCGCCAACATGGGCGTGGTGACCCCGGGGGAGGGCTTCAACCTCGGCCTGTCCCGCATCACCCGTGAACACGGGGCACTGCTCATCGTGGATGAGGTGCTCACCGGTTTCCGTACCGGCTACTCAGGCTACTGGGGGCTTACCGGCGGAGCGCCGGACGCCGCCGAGCCGTGGACCCCGGACCTGCTCACCTTCGGCAAGGTCATCGGCGGAGGAATGCCGACGGCGGCCCTCGGCGGACGTGCCGACGTCATGGACTACCTGGCACCCACGGGTCCCGTCTACCAGGCCGGAACGCTCTCCGGAAACCCGGTGGCGATGGCGGCCGGTGTGGCCACCCTGACCCATGCCACCCGGGACGTTTACTCCTTTATCGATGTCCGCTCGCTGGAACTTTCCTCGGCACTGTCCAGCGCCCTGGACTCCGCCGGGGTGGACCACTCCATCCAGTTCGCCGGCAACCTCTTCTCGGTGGCCTTCGGCACCTCGGCCAACGGCGTCCACAACTACGCCGACGCCCAGGCGCAGGAAAGCTTCCGCTACGCGCCGTTCTTCCACTCGATGCTGGAGGCCGGGGTATACCTGCCGCCGTCGGTGTTCGAGGCCTGGTTCCTCTCCGCCGCGCACGATGACACGGCCATGAACCGGATCTTCGAAGCACTGCCGGCCGCAGCGAAGGCCGCCGCCGCGGCGCAAGGCTAGCTCCGCCGTCGTTCTTTCAACAAGGAAATCCCCGCCTTCCGGACAAATCCCCCCTGCATGCAAAGGGGAAAAGTCCAGGAGGCGGGGATTTCTGGCTGTGCCTGCCAGTGAACCTAGAGGACGTCCGAGAGGAAGCCCTTCAGCCGGTCCGTCCGGGGCGCGGTGAAGATCTGCTCCGGCGGGCCGGATTCCACCACAACGCCGGCATCCATGAAGGTCACGGTGTCCGACACGTTGCGGGAGAATCCCATCTCGTGGGTTACGACCACCATGGTCATGCCGCCCTTCGCCAGGTCGGCCATCAGCGCCAGGACGCCTTTGACGAGCTCCGGGTCAAGGGCCGAGGTCGCCTCGTCGAAGAACATGACCTCAGGCTTCATGGCCAGGGCCCGGGCAATGGCCACACGCTGCTGCTGGCCGCCGGAAAGGTTGGCCGGGCGGGAGTCGGCCTTGTGCTTCAGGCCCACCAGGTCCAGCTGTTCCAGGGCTTCGGCGCGGGCCTGCTCCTTGGAGAGCTTCCGCAGCTTCCGCAGCGCCAGCGACACATTGTCCACCACCGTTTTGTGCGGGAACAGGTTGAACTGCTGGAACACCATGCCGATCCGCTGGCGGAGTTCGTCAGGGTTGTCCTTCAGTACCGAACGGCCGTCCAGGAGGATGTCGCCCTGGTCGGGTTCGATCAGCCGGTTCATCACGCGCAACAGCGTGGACTTGCCGGATCCTGACGGGCCGATCACGGAGGCCGTGGTGCCCTTCTCCACATGCAGGTCAATGCCGCGGAGAACATGGTTGTGGCCGAAGGAAAGGTGCAGGTTCTTGCCGGTCAGGGTCCCGGAAACAAATTCCGTCATGCCTGTGCCCCCTTGCCGATAGGCGCTGCCAGCTCGTCCGGTTCCTTCTTTTCCGGCTTGCCGGTGCGCAGCCGGTTGTCGATGAAGTTCACGAAGTGAGTCAGCGGGACGGTCAGGATCAGGTACAGCACCCCGGCGGCCACCAGCGGAGACAGGTTTCCGGTGTTGGCCATGGCGTCATTTCCGATCCGGAAAATTTCCCGGTCGGAGGCGGCGAGCCCAAGCATGAACACCAGCGACGAGTCCTTCAGCAGCGAGATGAACTGGTTCACCAGTGCGGGCAGCACCCGCCGAATGCCTTGCGGCACCACCACCAGGCGCATGGAACTGCCATAGCTGAAACCCAGCGCCCGGGATGCCTCAAGCTGGCCCTTCTCAACACTCTGGATACCCGAACGGAAAATTTCACCGATGTAGGCAGCCGCGATCAGGGTGAGGGCGAGGATGCCCAGGGGGTACGGGTTCCGGGACCCGGTGATTTCCCTGGCGATGGGGCTGAGCCCGATGCCGATGACCAGGATCACCAGGATGGCGGGCAGGCCACGGAAGATGTCGGTATAGATACGTGCCACCCACCGGGCTCCCGCGTTGCGGGAAATGCCCATCATGGCCAGCGCGAGTCCCAGCAGGGAACCGAAGATGCCGGAAGCCACAGCCAGTATCAGCGTGTTGGGCAGGCCCACCATGAGCAGGGCGGGAATGACTTTGGCCATTTCCTCCCAGTTGAAGAAAGTGTCAGCCAGTTGGTCCAGGAGTTCCATAAACGTCCCGGCTCAATCAGTTCTGCGGAACCGTGGCGGCCTTGCTGCCCGGCTTCCAGTCGGCCGGCATCTCGCGGTCCGGGTACCACTCCTTGGTCAGCTTGGACCAGGTTCCGTCGGCGATGACGGCGTCAAGGCCGGAGTTCAGCGCATCGATCAGCGGCTGGTTGTCCTTGGCCACGGCGTAGGCAGTGAAGTTCTGCGTGTTGACGACGGATTCGGCAATGACGGTGCCGTCGCCTTCCTTGACCTGGCCGGTCGCCTGCTGGGACGGCGCCACCCAGGCGTCCACCTGGCCGTTGCGCACGTTGGCGTACACGGTGGCGTAGTCCGGGAAGCGGATCGG
Source organism: Pseudarthrobacter sp. NKDBFgelt (assembly GCF_046097905.1). Lineage (NCBI taxonomy): Bacteria > Bacillati > Actinomycetota > Actinomycetes > Micrococcales > Micrococcaceae > Pseudarthrobacter > Pseudarthrobacter sp. NKDBFgelt. Next base: position 13,772 of record NZ_JBJURL010000076.1, read on the forward strand.
CTCGAGCTTAAGGGTGTTGGTGACGTAATCGTCCTGGACGGTGCCCTGGACCACGCCGATGCGAAGGTCGCCGGTGAGGTCGTCGAAGCCCTTGACGTCGCTGTCGGTCTTGGCAACCACGGCCATGAAGCCAAAGTCGTAACCGTTGGTGAAGCCGACGTTCTGGCGGCGGGCGTCCGTGGTGGAGATGGAGGAGGATCCGACGTCGAACTGTTTGGTCTGCACCTGGGACAGGAGCGCCGAGAAATCGGTGGCCACGAATTCGACCTCAAGGCCGAGCTCGCCGGCGATCGCGCGCAGCAGTTCGTTGTCGTAGCCCGTGAACTTGCCCGAGGGGTCGATGAAGATGTTCGGCGGGGCGTCGGACAGGGTGCCCACCTCAAGCTTGCCTTCGGTGTTCAGGCCCAGCTTGGTCGTGTCGATCTGGTCGACCGGGGTGACGTCGGCGGTGGTGTACTGGTCCAGCGTCTGCTGGTCGCTGCCGGCGAGGGCGTCCGTGGGTGTCCCTGTAGGCTCGGCGGAGCCTGAGCCGCACGCGGCGAGGGAGGCAGCCAGGGCGAGTGCCACAGGAGCCGTGGTGAGCCACTTCATCGCTTTGATTTTCATCAAGTTGTCGCTTTCATCTGAGTCATTAGTCAACCGGGCCGCGAGGCTGCGCTGGTGGCGCCTGGCACCTGCCCGGCGCTGTTCAAGCACTGCAAGGCAGGGGTGACCGCAAAACTTTATTCTCTCACCTGCGGTTTTTCGGTTGTGATTCGAATAAAAACAGCCCTGATGCAGTCAGGAGCAAATGTTATTCAACAGCTCGGCGGTAATACGCTCCGACTGAACGTTCTGGGCAAGGGTATGCCGAATGAGGGAGGAGGTTTCCTGCCCGCCAATGTGAAGCCCTGTTACTGTGACTTGCCTCGCATCCGTGCGGCAGCACGATGTCAGAAGCCGCCGAGGCTCGCGTCCTGAGGGGGGAGTACCGGCCAGTCGCCCTCGATGACGGCAGCCGGCTTGGTTTTCCGGAGGTAGCCCTGGAAGTCTGCCGCCTGGCTGGTGGCCCAGTCCACCTGCAGCTGGTGGAGCTGGGTCGCGGGCATCATCAGCTTTGGGAATTTCCCGGCCATGGCGTCCAGGACCCGCAGCGTTGCCAGGGCATCGGCCGCAGACGTGTGGGCGTTGTCCAGGACCACCCCATACTCTTCACACAGCGCCGTCAGGGTGCGCTTGCCCTTCCGGTAGCGGTCCACCTGCTTGTTCATGATGTAGGGGTCCAGGACCGGGAAGCGGCTCAGCTGGGGCACGCCGTAGCGCGCCGATTCCGCGGCCAGGACAGTGAAATCGTAGCTTGCGTTGAAAGCGATGACGGGGATGTTCGTGTCAAAAAGGTCCTGTAGGACGGCGGCAAGTTCCTGCGTTACTTCGTGTGCGGGCCTGCCCTCCCGCCGGGCCTTTTCGGTGGTGACACCGTGTACGTCGCTGGCTTCCGTGGGAATCTCCACCCCGGGATCGGCCAGCCAGTCATGTTCCCTGATGACGTCGCCGTTGTGGTCCACCACCGTTACGGAGGCCGTGACGATGCGTGCAGCCCGCGAGTTGCGGCCCGTGGTTTCCAGGTCGAAAGCTGCGCGGGGGAGGGTGTTCCAGGTGCTCATATGTCAACGCTAAAGGGCACCACTGACAATTCCGTGGAGCGCCACTGCCGCTAGATTGGATCAATGCGGATTGAGTACGTGGAGGCGGTGCTGGCCATAGTGGAACTGGTGCCCGCCGCATCCGCCATGGCGTACGGGGACGTTGCCGAGCTGCTGGGCGCCGGCGGCCCCAGGCAGGTGGGCGCCGTCATGAGCCACTACGGTAGCGGCGTGCCCTGGTGGCGGATCCTCAAGGCGAGCGGCCACGCACCTGCCGGGCACGAGGCTGAGGCCCTCCGCCACTACCTTGCCGAGGGCACGCCCCTCCTGGGCGCCTATCTCGAATACCAGCGGACCCGGGAAGGACGCTGGCGTGTGGATCTTCAGGCCGCCCGGTGGGCGCCCGCCGAAGACGAACTGGACGTGATTGATACTGTTGCCGAGCAGCTGGAGCGGCGGCTGCATGGATTGTCGGTGGCTGATGATGGAATGTCTGTGTGACAGTAACAACGCCCTTCACCGGCCCACGCGACGAGTACCGGGACGACTCCCCGGAAGGTCCTGCACCCGATGCGGATGCAACGGCAGGGACTGCAACAGGCAGCACGGACCGCAATCAGGGAAGCCCGGCCGCGACAGGCCTGAGGCTGCTGCCGCCCCGCCACGTCCATGCGGCTGAGCCCCTGCTGTCGGAGGACCAGGAGGCCGCGGTTGATGTCCCCCACGGCGCCGGGCCGGTACTGATGCCCGGCGCTCCGGGAACCGGCAAGACCACCACCCTCGTCGAGGCCGCCGTCCGCAGGGCGTTCCGGGACGGCGTGGATCCAGAGCGCATGCTGATCCTGGCACCCAGCCGCCTCGCGGCAGACACCCTTCGTGACCGCTTCACCGCACGGTTGGACAGGAGCCTGAGCACAACGCCGGCGCGTACCTGGGCGTCCTACGCTTTCGATGTCATCAGGCGCGCGAAAGCTGAAGGGCTCCTTTCCTTGTCCAGGCCGCCGAGGCTCCTCTCCGGGCCCGAACAGGACCTCATCATCAAGGAACTCCTTGAAGGACACCGGCTCCCGGGCCTGGAACTGCCGTGGCCTGCCGATATGGAGGGGGCGCTGGAAACGCGCGGCTTCCGGCAGGAAGTCCGGCAGTTGTTTGACCGGATCATCGAATCAGGGCGCACCCCGGAGGACCTGGTGCGGCTCGGACATGACTGCGGCCGGCCGGACTGGGCTGCCGCCGCCGCGCTGTACGCGGAGTACCGGGACATCCTGGACCTGCGGATGCCTGAGGCTTTCGACCCCGCCGGGATCATCACGGCCGCCCGGCAGGTCTTCCAGGATTTTCCTGCGTTCCTGGCCGCGGAACGGGACCGGCTGCAGGTCATCCTCGTGGACGACATCCAGGAGGCCAACCCCGCAGTCTTTGAGCTGCTGGCCGATATAGCGGGCGGCAAGGACTCCTTCGTCACCTTCTGCCCGGACACCGTCGTCCAGGGCTTCCGTGGGGCAAGGCCGGACCTCGTCGCGGAACTGCCGCACCTGCTGTCGCCGGGGGCACCTGTGGTGGAGCGTCCGCTGCGGCATGCCCACCGGCAAGCTACCGCGGTTGCCGACGCCTGGCTAAATGTTGCCGGACGGATCTCCCAGCGTGCGGGCGGCCAGCTGGCCAGGCGCCTCGATCAGGCCGGCGGAAACAAGCCGGAAGGGGCAGTGGAAGCACACCTTGTTCCGTCCGCCGTTCATGAACTGCGGTACGTGGCCCAGCGGATCCTGGACCAGCACATCAACCGGGGCCGTGACCTGGCCGACGTCGCGGTCATTGTGCGCAACGGCGCCCAGGTCAGCGAGTTCCAGCGTTATCTGTCCGGACAGGGAATCGCCGTGCGTGTTCCCGTGGCAGAGTCCGCCGTCCGGGACGAGGTGGCCGTCCGTCCGCTGCTTGATGCCTTCGCCATCGCGCTGGACACGGCACTGCTCACCCCCGAGGCCGCAGTATCGCTGCTCACCTCGCGGATCGGCGGGGCAACGTCCATCGAGCTCCGCCGGCTGCGGCAATCGCTGAGAAGGGAAGAAATCCTGGGAGGCGGAGGCCGGACCAGCGACTCACTACTGGTCGAAGCGCTGCTGGAGCCTAACGCGCTGTCAAGCCTTGGCATCGAGGGCCGCGCCGCACGCCGGGCGGCACGCATGATCCAGGCAGGCAGCAGGGCGGCTGCTGAACCGGGGGCCAACGCTGAATCAGTCCTCTGGGCCCTCTGGGACTCCACTGGGCTCGCCGGCGCCTGGACCGAAACGGCGCTCTCCGGCGGACCCCACGGGGCGCGTGCGGACCGTGACCTGGACGCCATGATGGCGCTCTTCCACACCGCGGAGCGGTACGTGGACCAGATGCCCGGGGCAGGCCCCGAGCAGTTCCTCGAATATCTCCTGAACCAGGAGCTCCCCATGGACACCCTTGCCGCACGCGCACAGGTGGACGACGCCGTCGAGCTGATGACGCCCGCCAGTGCAGCCGGACGTGAATGGCCGGTGGTGATTGTTGCCGGCCTCCAGGAGGGCGTCTGGCCCAACACCCGGCTCCGCGGCGAGCTCCTTGGAAGCACTCTCTACAGCGATGCGGTGGAGCACGGCGCAGGCTACGCCCTGCAACGGGATCCCCTGAGCCGGCTTCGCGATATCCGGTATGACGAGCTCCGGAGCTTCTCCACAGCAGTGTCCCGCGCCCGCGAACTGCTGGTATGCACCGCCGTATCCTCCGAAGACGATCAGCCGTCCTCCTTCCTCGACTATGTGGCGCCTTTGGCTCCTGGCCAGGAAACCCGCGGCTTCACTGCAGTAGAGCGCCCCATGACGCTCCGGGCGCTCGTCGCCGAGCTGCGGCAGCACGCCCAGCTGGATGGAACGGACGCTCCGCAGGCGGAGGAAGCGGCCAGGGTGCTTGCGCGCCTGGCCAGGGCGGAGCCGCCCGTCCCGGGCGCGCATCCGCAGAGCTGGTGGGGCCTTCCCCCGCTGAGCTCCGACGCGGCGGTGGTTCCACCCGGCGGGACGGTTTTCGTGTCACCGTCAAAAGTGGAGACAGTCCAGAAATCACCGCTCGACTGGTTCGTCCAGGCCGCAGGAGGGGAGCCTGCCACCGACTTCGCCCGAAGCCTGGGCACCCTGGTCCACGCGATTGCCCAGGAACTGCCGGATGCCTCCGGCTCCGAGTACATCGCGGAACTCGTCCGGCGCTGGCCTGCGCTGGGCATGAAGGACACTTGGGAAGGCAGGCTTGATTTCCAGCGTGCCGAGTCCATGGTGCGAAAGCTGGCCCAGTATGTGCTGCTGATGCGGAGCGAGGGCAGGAGCCTCGTTGGCGTTGAGCAGGACTTCGAGGTGGCGCTTGGAACGGTCCCCGTTGATGATGCCCCGGACCGGGACGCGGTCCTGCGCGGCCAGGTGGACCGGCTGGAGATCGATGCCGAGGGCCGTCTGGTGATTGTGGACCTGAAGACGGGAAAACGTCAGCCCGGCAAGGGGGAGCTGGCACGGCATCCGCAGCTGGGTGCATACCAGGCAGCGGTGCTTGCCGGCGGGTTCGACGACGGTCCGGGCAGCCAGGCGGGTCCGGTACCCGGCGGGGCGGTACTGGCCCAGCTGGGAACCGGAGCGAAAAATCCGGCCATCCAGCAGCAGGACCCGATCGATCAGCAGGACAACTGGGCCCTGGATATGGTGAAGGATGCAGCTTCGGTAATGGGCGGCAGTGCCTTCGAGGCACGGCACGATCCGTCCAAAGGCAGCCACGGCGGCCACGGCTGCCGGCTCCCCGAGGTCTGTCCGTTGTGCGTGCGTGGAAGGCAAGTGACTGAATGATGCAGGACGTGCAAGAGCAGGAGGCTACCCTTGCCGCCGGGCCTTCAGGTGGCAGGGCCGTGGCTGCCCGGGAGGAAGCCGCTGCCGCCACACCGCCCCGGCCGCGGTTCAGCCCGGAAGAACTTTCCGTGCTCCTGGGTGAAAAAAACGTGCCGACTCCGGAACAGTCGGCGATCATTGCGTCTCCGCTGACCCCGCGGCTGGTCATTGCAGGGGCAGGGTCGGGGAAGACAGCCACCATGGCGGACCGCGTGGTGTGGCTCGTGGCCAACGGGTGGGTCAGGCCGGAGGAAGTCCTGGGCGTGACCTTTACCCGGAAGGCAGCTGGTGAACTGGCGTCGCGCATCCGTGCGAAGCTGGCTGCCCTCCAGCGCCTGGTTGCCCAGGACAGGATGGCCCAGGACAAGGCTGGCAGGGATAACGGTCACGGGGTTTTCCCGGAGGGACTGCTCAGCAGCGACGCCCTGGAACCCAAAGTTTCCACCTACCACTCGTTCGCCAGTGGCATTGTCTCCGACTACGGGCTCCGGCTGGGGGTGGAGCGTGATGTGGTCCTGCTGGGCGGTGCGCAGGCCTGGCAGCTGGCCGGTGAGGTCGTGGAGGCCTACGACGGCGAGTATGGGCATTTCCGGGCTGCCAAGTCCACGCTGGTGAAGGCAGTTATCCAGCTGGCCGGTGAATGCGCCGAGCACCTCCAGGAGCCCGAGGACGTCGAAGCCTGGCTGATGGCGCGGTTGTCCGACTTCGAGTCACTCCCTTACCTTGCCGACAAAAAGAAGAACCCCCCGCAGGCAGTGGCCGATCTCGCCGGGATGCTGCGGACCAGGGCATCCGTGGCCGACATGGTCGGACGATATGCAGCGGCCAAGCGGGCCCGTGGTGCACTGGACTTCGGCGACCTGGTGGCTCTCGCTGCCCGAGTGGCACGCGAAGTCCCGCTGGCTGCCCAGATGGAGCGGCAGCGCTACAAAGTGGTGCTGCTGGACGAGTTCCAGGACACGTCCCACGCCCAGCTCGTGCTGTTTTCGCGGCTCTTCGGCGGCGGGCATGCGGTGACGGCCGTGGGTGATCCCAACCAGTCGATTTACGGATTCCGCGGAGCCTCGGCCGGGCAGCTCTTCCATTTTGTCAGGGAGTTTCCGGTGAGGACGGGGACCACCCGTCAGGCGGCAGCGGACGAAGGTGCCGCGGGGGAGCGGGCCGCGGAGGACACCGGGACCTGGGCTCCTGCGCCGACGTCCTACCTGACGACGGCCTGGCGGAACGGCCGCTCGATCCTGGCCGCGGCCAACGTCATGTCCGAATCCCTGGGCCGGGCGGGCGCGCAGCGCGGCCGCCCGGCCCAGG
>NZ_JBJURL010000077.1:0-20306 GCF_046097905.1 Pseudarthrobacter sp. NKDBFgelt
GTGGGTGTCATGGGAGGAGCGGTCCGTTCTGATGTTCGCGAAAAGTTGTCTAGGCGTAGTGGCAGGCGACGGCGGCTGCCCCTTCCGGCTCCGCTGCCCGCTGGCCACGGACCTTTGCGCCACCGAACGCCCAGCCCTCCGCACGGTGGGCGGATCCGCCGTCGCCTGCCACTACGCCTAGACAACTTTTCGCGAACATCAGAACGGACCGCTCCTCCCATGACACCCACCCCCTGGCAAGCAGCCATGATCACCCCCGCCGAGGACTTCGACGGCGCCCCGCTCCTGCGGAAGGAATTCCAACTCGCGGAGGGACACGGCGGTGTTGTCCGAGCCACGCTGCGTGCCACCGCCTTTGGCGTCTATGAGGCGTTCATCAATGGAGTCCCGGCGGGTGAGGACGTCCTGAGCCCGGGTTGGAGCTCCTACGAGTGGCGGCTCCGCTACCGTAGCTACGATGTGACGTCCCTGGTGGGGTCCACCACGGTGATCGGGGTGTCCCTGGGTAACGGCTGGTACCGCGGACGCCTCGCCTGGCACGGTATGTCCAACCTCTACGGCAGCGAGCTGGGGTTCTTCGGGCAGTTGGACACCGAGTTCGAGGACGGACACATCCAGACCGTGGCGTCTGGTTCCTCCTGGCAGTCCGGCCCTTCAGCAACCACCTTCAACGACCTCTACGACGGGCAGACCATCGACGCACGCCGGATCCAGAACGGCTGGGCCCAACCGGGCTTCGACGCCGGGACCTGGGCCGGAGTGCGTACGCTGGAGTTCGACGCCGGCCGGCTGGCGGAACCGGCCAGCCCGCCGGTGGTGCGCAGCGAGGTCCTCAAACCGGTGGAGATCTTCACCGCGCCCAGCGGCAAAACACTGGTTGACTTCGGCCAGAACCTGGTGGGCTGGCTCCGGTTCACCCTCCAGGGCGAGGCAGGGCAGACCATCACCGTGCGCCATGCGGAGGTGCTGGAGGACGGCGAGCTGGGCGTGCGTCCGCTCCGCTCTGCCAAGGCCACGGACACGTTCATTCTCTCCGGCGGCGAGGACTTCTTCGAACCGACCAAGACGTTCCACGGCTTCCGCTACGCAGAAATCTCCGGCTGGCCCGGGGAGCTCACCGAAAACTCGCTGGAGGCGGTGGTGGTGCACTCCGATCTGGAGCGCACGGGCACCTTTGAGTGCTCCAACGAGCTGGTCAACCAGCTGCACCGCAACATCGTCTGGGGCCTGCGCGGCAACTTCCTGGACCTGCCCACAGACTGCCCGCAGCGGGACGAGCGGCTCGGCTGGACCGGGGACATCGCTGTCTTCGCGCCCACCGCCGCGTTCCTGTACGACGTCAAGGGCTTCCTGGAGGACTGGCTTCTTGACCTCGCCGCCGAGCAGAAAGCAGCCGACGGCCTGGTGCCCATCACTGTCCCGGACGCCCTGAAGTACTGCCCGCAGCCGCCCGAGTTTCCGTCGCCGGAATCCTCGGCGCTGTGGAGTGAAGCGTCCGTCTGGGTTCCATGGGCGCTATGGGAGGCCTACGGCGATGACACCGTCCTGAAAAACCAGTACGAATCCATGGCCGTGCACACCCGCCGTGTGGAGGGCCTGCTTTCACCCACCGGACTCTGGGACTCAGGTTTCCAGTTCGGTGACTGGCTGGACCCCGACGCCGAGCCGGACAAGCCGTGGGACGCGAAGGCGGACACCGGCGTGGTAGCCACCACGTGCATGTTCCGCACCGCCTCCATCACTGCCCAAACGGCGCGGCTGCTGGGACACCAGGACGACGCCGAGTATTTTGACCGGCTGGCTGCACGTGTCCAGGCCTCGTTCCTGGAGCACTACGTGTCCGGCGACGGCAGCATCCGCAGCGACTGCACCACGGTCTACGCGCTGGCGATTGCCTTCGGGATCCTTCCCAGCCGGGAGCACGTCGACTTTGCCGGAGGACGCCTCGCCGAGCTGGTCCGGAAAAACGACTACCGTGTCTCCACAGGCTTTGCCGGCACCCCGTTCATCACCCACGCCCTCACCGAGACCGGACATGCGGATGAGGCCTACCGCCTGCTCCTGGAGGAGGGCTGCCCGTCCTGGCTCTACCCCGTGACCATGGGCGCCACCACCGTCTGGGAACGCTGGGACTCGATGCTGCCGGACGGCACCATCAACCCGGGCGAGATGACCAGTTTCAACCACTACGCCCTGGGCGCGGTGGCGGACTGGATGCACAAGACGGTGGGCGGTATCAAACCGTTGGCGCCGGGACATGCCAAGGTCCTCATCGCACCCGTACCTGGGCAGGGAATCGACTGGGCCAAGACCTCGCTGAAGACCCCGCACGGAACCATCCGCGTGGAATGGAGGCTCGACGGCGGCGCGTTCCACCTCGAGGCGACCGTACCTGAAGGGGTGGAGGCCGACGTCGTACTTCCGGACGGTGAGCCCCGCACCGTCCAGGGCGGCACCCACAGCTTTGATCACCGTATGGTGGCCGCCAACCTGGACAACCAGGGAAGCCGCTGATGGGCCGGAGCGGCCAGCCGAAGACCATTCAACAACTGCGCCTCGGAGAGATCCGGATGCGCGACCCGTTCATACTCGAGACGGTTCCAGGTGAGTTTGTCCTGTTCGGGACCAGCGACGAGAACGTCTGGGGCGGACCAGCGACTGGCTTCGACTGCTACACCAGTAGGGACCTCGATCATTGGGATGAACCCATCGCCGCGTTCCGCCCACCACCGGGCTTTTGGGCGGATACCCAGTTCTGGGCGCCGGAGGTTCATGCTCTGGAAGGACGGTTCTTTATGTTCGCCACCTTCGCTACCTCCACCGGTGCGCGCCCCCGTGGAGTCGCAGTCCTTGTCTCGGACCATGCCACTGGCCCCTACCAGCCATGGAGTGACGGGCCGGTGACACCGGCAAACGAATCGTGCCTGGACGGAACCCTTTACGTCGATGATGACTCCACGCGCTGGCTTGTCTACAGTCGCGGGACGGAAGGGACATCCGACAGCCTGGGGATCGCCGACGGTGAAATGTACGCCCTCCGGCTGTCACAGGACCTGCGCGCCGGCGTTGGTGAGCCGATCCTGTTGTTCGCCGCCTCCTCGGCGGGCTGGACCCGGCCGCTGCGGTTTCCAGAAGGGGTGGAACCTCCGAAGGGCCTGCACCTTGCCAAAGATCCCCTCTTCACCGACGGGCCTTTCCTGCTCCGCTCAAACGAGGGGACTCTGCTGATGCTTTGGTCGAGCCATGGTGAGGCTGGGTACGCGATGGGCATCGCCGAATCGGAGGGCGGAACCATCACGGGGCCGTGGATTCAGCACGAGGACCCCCTGTGGTCCAGCAACGGAGGTCACGGCATGGTTCTCCGCGCGTCCACCGGGCGAGACTACCTGGCCTTCCACTGGCCGAACAACACCCCGGACGAACGCGTCCAGCTCACCGAGGTCCACATCAACGGGGCCACCATAAAGATCCTGTGATCAAGGCCCCGTACTGAAGCCAGGCTTGTCCGGATCCCGGCAGGCAGGCTCCACGCCACACCGCTTTCCCGATCAGGAGACGCCCACCCTATGTACTCCAACCCCATCCTTCCCGGCTTTAACCCGGATCCGAGCATCGTCAGAACGCCGGACGGCTACTACGTTGTCACGTCCTCCTTCGAGTACCTTCCCGCGCTTCCCATCTATCACAGCATGGACCTGGAAAGCTGGCGGCTTGTCGGCCACGTGGCCACGCGCGAGCACCAGGTCCAGCTCGCGAACGTACCCACGCCGGGAGGTGTCTGGGCACCAACCCTGCGGCACCGCGATGGTGTGTTCTACCTGATCGTCTCTGTGTTCCTCGGCGGCCGCGGGTGCGTCCTGTTCACGTCCACCGACCCCGCCGGGCCCTGGAGCGACGGAACGGTCATCCCGTCCGTCGACGGCATCGACCCCGATCTCGCCTGGGACGCTGAGGGAACCGCGTATGTGACGTTCGCCCGGCACCCTGATGCGATCCAGCAGGTCCGGGTGGACCTCGCCACCGGTGAAGCGCTGGAAGCGCCACGTCCCTTGTGGCCCGGCAGCGGGCTCTATGCGCCCGAAGGCCCGCACCTCCACCGGCGCGGCGAGTGGTGGTACCTGCTCGCGGCTGAAGGCGGGACCGACCGCGGCCATGCCGTCACAGTCGCCCGCTCCCGCCGGCCGGAAGGCCCCTTCGAACCGGCACCGAACAACCCGATCCTCACTGCGGCGGGGACAGGATCACCGGTGCAGAACACCGGACACGCGGACCTTTTCGAACTTCCCGACGGCGGAACAGGCATGACCCTGCTGGGCGTCCGTCCCGTAGGGCTCACGCAGGCATTCTCACCCCTGGGCCGGGAGACCTTCCTGACCACGGTGGAGTGGATCGACGGCTGGCCCCATGCCCGCCTCCCGCACGTTGCCGGCACAGGCCCGGAACAGATCGAGTACGACTTCGCCAACGGCGCAGGCCTGGAAGATCCTGCCTGGATGGCCGTCCGCAGGATGCCCTCAGAATTCGCTCACCCCACACCCCACGGCCTGGTTGTCCGGGGCGAAGGGAACACGCTGGACGCACCCCGGCCCAGCTTCCTCGCCCAGCGGCAGCGCCACCTCGGCATCGAATGCAGGGTGGTGCTCGATGTCAGTGCCGGCACTGGCGGCCTCGCCGTGCGCAACGCCGAGGATAACTGGTTCGGCATTGAAGCTGCACGGGAAGGCGAAGCCATCAGGGTCACGGCCCGCGCGGTCGTGGCGAGCTTCGAACGCTCCTGGGAGGCCGAGGTGCCGGATGGGGACCTTGAGCTGGCAATTCTGACAAGCCCGCCACCGCGGGATTTCAGCGCGGGTGCCGTAGGCGGCGACAGAATCCGCCTGCTCGTCCGTTCCTCAGCGCCCCACTCCAGCACAGAGGAGGTGCTGCTCACCGAACTCGACGGCAGGCACTGGTCCTTTGAAACCGCCAAGGCGTTCACGGGTAGGGCCTTCGGTGTTTTCGCCATCGAAGGCGAAGTCCTGGTACGGCGGCTGGACTACTGCGGCGCAGACTGACCAGCCCGGACACCCGGGGCCAGCGCATCCTACCCCTGGGAGTGGGTCCGCACGTCGGGGCTGACCTCCGCGTGGTGGCCCAGGTTCCTCGAGACGGCGCGTGCCGTGGCGCGGACTGCCGGGGCCAGGACGTTCGGGGGAGTAGACCCGTCCGGGACCACGATGGACAGCGCGGCCACCACCGAACCCTGGGCGTCGAATACGGGCGAGGCAACCGAAACGGTCCTGGAGGGCAGGCTGCGGCGGATCATCGCGATCCCCGTGCGCCGAACATCGGAGAGCGTGCGGCGCACCTGGCCCTCGGGCATGTCCGGAACTCCGGGCTCGTTTTCGGGAGGCTTCCGCAGGATGGCCTCCTGGAATTGTTGGTCAGCGCCTGCCAGCAGGACCAGGCCGACGGCGGTGGACCGCAGCGGAGCCCGGCCGCCCACCCGGTACGCCACCTCGGTTGCGTCCTTGGAGGACAGCCGTTCGATCAGCACCGCCTCTTCGTTGTCACGGACGGCCAGCAGGACGTGGTGCCTGGTCACCTCGAAAAGGTCCTCCAGGTAAGGGAGCGCGATTTCCCGCACGCCATGCCCGCGCGGCGACAGGGAAGCGACCTCCCACAGCCGGACCCCCACAACGTACCGGCCGTCGTCGAGCCGTTCCAGGGCACCCCAGGCAACCAGCCGGGCAATCAGCCGCAGCGCGGTGGGTGCGGGCATGCCGGCGTAACGGGCCATCTCGGACAGCGTCAGGGCGCGACGGCGATCGGAGAAGACTGCGAGCAGGCTGAGGGCGCGGTCCACGACCGGTTCGCCCTGCTTGGGCCGCTTTCCGCGGGCGGGGGTGGTTTCGGTGTCCGGCTGGACGGTCATGGCCTTGCTTCCTTGCGATGCGGGTACGTGAGCTACCCCACAATACTATTCCAACCAATGAAAGTCGGCTGTGGGGTGCAGGGGCCCGCGCAGGAAGCTGTAACAGTTACCGCCATATGTTCAGGAGCCCGCCCGCAATGACCTCCACCAGCCGCGACGCCGACGTCGACACTTCGCTCCGCGCGCGGCCTGCACCCACCCGGCTCCGCGTTGAACACCTGAAAGAGGCCTTTGGAATCACGGTAAGTGCACCGCGGATGTGCTGGGCCCCGCCGGCCGGCACGGTGCTGCAGACGGCATACCACATCACGGCGGACAACGGCTGGGACACGGGAAAGGTCACCTCTGCCCGGCACCAGTTGATCCCCTACACCGGCCCGGCGCTGCAGTCCCGCAGCCGGTTCGAGTGGCGGGTGCGGACGTGGAACACAGACGCCGACGGCTCAGAAACCGAAAGCGCATGGTCCGATCCGATGGCAGTAGAGCTGGGACTCCTGCACGCCTCTGACTGGACGGCGCAATGGATCGGCCCGGAAGAACCGGACGTTCCGGCCCCCGAAGAACGCCCCGGTTACGCCCTCCACAAGACCTTTACCCTGGACGCGGCCCCGGAGATTGCCCGCGCCTACGCCACCGCCCACGGCGTCTACGAGCTGTTCCTGAACGGCGGACGGGTGGGCGACCAGCAGCTCACCCCCGGCTCCACCAGCTACAACACCACCCTCCAGGTCCAGGCCTACGACATCACCGCACTGCTGCGGCCCGGCACCAACATCATCAGGGCCGTCCTCACCGACGGTTGGTACCGCGGAACCTTCGGATACACGCGCGACGCCGACATGTACGGCAGCAGCACGGCCTTCCTTGCGCAGTTGGAGATACAGTCCGGGGACAGCAGGACGGTCATCGGCACGGACGGGTCGTGGCGGGTGTCCCCGACGGAGATCCTCAGCGCTGACCTGATGGCCGGGCAGCGGACGGACTTCCGGGTGCCGGCCAGCACGGACGACGACGGCGCACCTTACGGAAGTGCCGCGGCGGAGGCTGGTGCCGCCGTCGTCCGTAACTGCAGTTACGGAACGCTGACCGGCCCGGTGGCCCCGCCCACCCGGATCATAAAGGACCTCAGCCCGGCATCCGTCACCAGGCTGGCCGGCGGCCACCAGGTGGTGGACTTCGGCCAGAACATCCATGGGTGGGTGCGGCTCACCAGACTGGGCGGGCCGGGGGAACCGGTGACCCTAGTATACGGCGAAGCGTTGGACGCGGACGGCGACGTGACCAAGGACCACCTCCGCCCGCACGACTTCCGCCGCCCGGGCCAGTTCCTGCCTGCCGGGCAGGTTGACGAGGTGACCGCCTCGGGCGCTGCGGGGGAAGTGTTCGAACCCCGGCACACCACCCATGGCTTCCAGTACGTTTCCGTGCAGGGCCTTGTCACAGACCTGGCGGCGGAAGACATCACCGCCTGTTTGGTCCACACGGACCTGGAACCCGTAGGCAGCTTCACCTGCAGCGACCCGCGGCTCAACAAGCTCCATGACATCGTCGAATGGAGCTTCCGGGACAACGCCTGCGAGGTTCCCACCGACTGCCCGCAGCGCGAGAAAGCCGGCTGGACGGGGGACTGGCAGCTGTTCGTGCCCACCGCCGCGTACCTCTACGACGTCACCGGCTTCTCACGGAAGTGGCTCCGCGATGTCCGTGCCGACCAGTGGGAATACGGCGTCATCGCCAACATCTCGCCGTCGGCCGGCCCCGGGGTTACCTCGGCCGAGTTCATGGCGTTCACCAACGGGTCCTGCGGCTGGGGCGACGCGATCGCGATGGTGCCATGGGAGATCTACCTGGCCACCGGGGACGCCGGGATCCTGGCCGAAAACTGGGAGGCGATGAACCGCTGGCTCGGCTTCGTCCGCAGCACCGCGGAGTCGCAGCGGCACACGACCCGCACCGCTGCCGACCAGGTTCCCGCACCGCACGAAAAGTACCTCTGGGACACGGGTTTCCACTTCGGGGAATGGATGGAACCGGATGGCCCGGAACCAGACCTGTTCGCCGCCCGCTCCGCAGACCACGGCATCGTGGCCACCGCATATTACCGGAACACCACTGCGGTCATGGCCCAGGCTGCTGCGGTCATGGGCAGGCCGGAGGAAGCGCGGGCGCTGGCAAACCTTTCGGAAAACATCCGGCAGGCGTGGGAAAAGGAATACCTGGACCCGGCCGGCCAGGTAACCCAGCCAAGCCAGGCGAACTGTGTCCGGGCGCTCGCCTTTGACCTGGTCAGCCCGCAGCACCGTTCCAGCGTTACCGCCCAGCTGGTTTCACTCATTCGGGAAGCCGGCACCCACGTGGGCACAGGCTTCCTGGCCACGCCCTACCTGCTGCCCGTCCTGGCGGACAACGGCCAGCTGGGCCTGGCCTACGAGCTCCTGATGCAGGACACGGAACCTTCCTGGCTGACCATGGTGGACCGTGGTGCCACCACCATGTGGGAGCTGTGGAACGGCATCGACAGCCACGGAAACCCGCACCAATCCCTGAACCACTACAGCAAGGGCGCAGTGGTGTCCTTCCTGCACCGCTACACCGCCGGCCTTCGCCAGGCACCCGGCAGTGCGGGCTGGGAACGGATCATCATCGAGCCCCGTCCCGGTGCCGGGCTGACCACCGCAGCCACATCCCACCTCGGCCCGCAGGGCCTCATTGACGTGTCGTGGGAGATCGACGACGGCGTGCTGGCACTGAGTGCCACGGTACCGCCCGGCACCACGGCCGAAGTCCGGCTTCCCGGTGAACCTGTGGCCGTCATTGGCCCGGGTACCCATTCCCTTGGTGCCGCCGCCGGTGGCAGCACATCCCATGCCCAACTTGTAAGGAGCGCATTATGACAGTGGATACAGCCCATGACGCCGCCGGGATCCGTGGCAGCGAACAGCCGGATATTGCCCGCCCGGGCGGAGTGGATGTTCCATCCTTCCCCATCTGCGACGCGCCGGGTGTTCCCGAAAACGTCTCGGACGTGTCCGCGGTACACCGGGAAGTCACGTACACCCGGGCCATTGGCTTCCGGCCGTTGAAGATGGACATCTGGCTGCCCCGGCAGGCAGCCGGCCCCGTTCCACTGGTGGTGTGGGTGCACGGCGGTGCGTTCCAACTGGGCGACCGCCGCGAACTGCCGCCCACCTTTGCCCCCAACTCCGTGTTCCGGCTGCTCAACGAGGCCGGCATCGCCTGCGCCACGGTTGACTACCGGCACTGCCTGGAAGCACCGTTCCCGGCGCAGCTGCACGACCTCAAAGCGGCTGTCCGCTACCTGCGGGAATACGCGGATCACCTCAACATCCATCCGGACCAGTTCGGTGCCTGGGGCGAGTCCGCAGGCGGCCACCTCGCTGCCCTGCTGGGGCTGACGGGGGACCGGGCTGACCTTGACGGCGGCCTGGGTGCGCAGGGGCACCCAAGCGGCGTCAGCGCCGTCGTCGACTTTTACGGTGTCTCCTCACTGGTGGATATGCCTCCCATGGAAACACCGGAGGGCCTGTTCCCGCCGGCATTGACGGCCGCCGTCCCGGCAGGGATGTCCCTGCAGCCTGGACCGATGCTGGTGGGCGGCTCCGACAGCCCGGACCTGCTGGCCGCCGCCAGCCCGGTCAGCTACGTGGCCCCCGACGCGCCGCCGTTCCTGCTGGTCCATGGCGACAGTGACGGCCTGGTGCCGCACTTCCAGACAGACCTTCTTGCGGCCGCGCTCGCAGACGCGGGAGTGGAGCATCAGGTGGTCACCATCAAAGGCGGCGACCACTGCTTCTTCGGTGCGGAGGACCAGCTGGACCACATCCTTGACGCCGCCGTCGGCTACTTCTCCCGGAAACTGGGCACACCATGACACCACGAACAGAACCAACAGCCGTTTCCCCTGAGGCTGCACCGGCCGGGACGCCCGGACAAATCGCCGCAGGTTTCGCCGAATACCTTGCAAGTCCCGAGGGACCGCAGTTCCTCAACCCGGACGCGGTCCGGACCCCGGGACCCGATGTCTCCATCCGCACCGTCACTGCCGACGGGCGGCATGGGCCGGTGGCCGTCCGGATTTATGGCGAACCGGCCGGCACGGACAGTCCCGCCCTCGTGTGGTTGCACGGCGGCGGATTTGTCAGCGGCAGCGTGGACATCCCCGAATCGGATTACCTGGCACGGGTACTGGCGGACCAGGGCACGCCGGTGCTGTCCGTGGACTACCGGCTGGCCCGCGACGGTGTGTCCTTCCCCATCCCGCACGACGACGCGTTGGCAGGGTGGTTCTGGGCGCGGGAGAATTCCGAATCCCTGGGGCTGAATCCTCGTCTCCTGTGCCTGGGCGGTGCTGGTGCCGGCGGCAACCTGGCCGTGGGTGCCGCGCTGTATCTGATTGACGCCGGCAAGCCCCTGCCTGCCAAGCTCCTGCTGGCCTATCCCTTCCTGCATGCCGAGCTCCCGCCCCCGGCCGGCGGACTGGACGAGGCGGTCATGGCGGAGCTTCCGCGCCACCTGCGGTTCACCCTGGAGGACTGCATCCGGACGGCGGAGAATTACGTTGGCGGCCCGGTCAGCATGGCGCCGTCCTACGCGATGCCCGGCTACGCCGACCCCGCCGGGCTTCCGCCCACGGCTTTGCTGGCCTGCGCATACGACGACGCACGCGGCTCCTCTGAGCTGTTTGCCTCGGCTTTGGAGCGGGCAGGGGTTCCGGTTTCCTACTTCCTCGCCCAGGGCGCGGTCCACGGCCACCTCAACCACGCCGCTGGCCTGCCGGAAGGGCAGCCGGCCCTGGACTTCCTGGCTAGGGAACTGGCTGCGGCCACGGCAGTGTGATGCTGTTTCATTCAGTGAAACCGCCCACGCGGACACCAGCTGCCGTGCCCCACAGTTGAGTGAAGACGCGGTCCGCAGCAGCGGCCGGCGGGGATAGAAACGGCGCGGCACAACATGGAGTCAACGATGACGGCAGGGCAGGTCCTGAAGGGGATCGAGTTTTTCCACCCCGGGGGTGCAACCCCGTTGCTGCTGGACCTGTACCTGCCCGCCGGTTCCGATGCCGGCTGCGATACCGGCGCCGACGCCGGCGAATCCGGGTTCCCCGCCGTCATCCACTTCCACGGGGGCGGCTGGCGGATGGGGGAGCGGTCATCGCTCGGACCCACCGTGGACGGTTTCGGCCTGAGCCCCATCGAGCAGCTGGTGGAGGCCGGCTTCGTGGTGGCATCCGCCGACTACCGCCTGACAGATGCTGCCACGTTCCCGGCCCAGCTGCTGGACGCCAAGGCCGCTGTCCGCTGGCTGCGCGCCCATGCTGCCGATTACGGGGTGGACCCGGGTCGTATCTACGCGTGGGGAGACTCGGCAGGCGGCCACCTGGCCAGCCTGGTGGGACTGACTGCGCGTGCCGCCACGGACGGTGCAACCGACGACGACGTCGCCGCCGTCGCTGCCTGGTATCCGCCCACGGACCTGAACCGCATGGGGGAACAGGCCCGGCCCGACGCCGTCGCCCGCGCGGATGACCCCGGCTCCCGTGAAGCGCTGTTGATCGGCGCCCAGCCCGCCGACGCCCCGGACAAGGCCAAGGCGGCCAGCCCCCTCACCTATGTACATCCGGACGCGCCGCCGTTCCTCCTCGTCCACGGAACGGCGGACCGGTTCGTCCCGGTGGCCCAGTCCGCCAGCCTGACCGAAGCGCTGGAAAGTGCCGGTGCCGCCGTCGAACTTCTCCTGATTGAGGACGCGGACCATATGTGGCAGCTGCCGGACGGGACCCAGGCTGCCGCACGGCAGGCCACCGCCGCCACCATCGATTTTTTCCGCCGCCAGGCGCAGAAGCACTGATCTTCCCGCAATCCGCCGGCGCGATCGCGCCCGGCAAGACCTGAAAGGCCCCTCCATGCAGTTCATCGGCATCACTCACAACGGCGAACCCTGGGCAGCCGCCCTCGTGGACTCCCGGGTTTTCCCGCTCGCCCCTGTCAGCGACTTCTGGTCCGACCCCAGCGGCTGGCAGGACAAAGCAGCGTCGCTGGCACCTGACGCGTCCGCTTCCAAGGGGTCCCTTTCCGGCGCGTCCGACGCCGGCAGTTGGCTGGAGCGGACCAGCATCACCGAAGTGCCGCTCGTCCCCGCCTCCGCACGGGTCATCTGCGTTGGCCTGAACTACAAGGCCCACGCAGCGGAGGGCAGCTACAAGGACCAGGAGCTGCCGCCCTACCCCACCCTTTTCGGCCGCTGGACGGCATCCCTGTCCGTAGGCAACGTGCCCGTTCCGGTCCCGGCCGGTGAAGCGGGCCTCGACTGGGAAGGCGAGGTGGCCGCGTACATCGGGCAGCGCGTCGAATCCGCGGATGAGGCAACCGCGGCAGAGGCCGTCTTTGGGTACTCCACCTTCAACGACATCACTTCCCGCACCGCGCAGAAACTCACCTCGCAATGGACGCTGGGCAAGAACGGCGACTTCAGCGGACCCCTCGGACCGCTGGTGAGCCGCGACGAAGTCGGCGACCTCCGCGACGGCCTCCATGTCCGGACGCGGGTCAACGGCGTCGAAGCCCAGAACGGCAACACCCGGGACATGATCTTCTCCGTTCCCGAAATCATTGCGCTGATCAGCCAGACCTTCACCCTGCACCCCGGTGACGTAATTACCACCGGAACCCCTGAAGGCGTGGGCTACGCCCGCACCCCGCAGTGGCTCCTGCAGCCCGGCGATACGGTTGAGGTGGAGATCGACAAGCTCGGCACCCTGGTCACCCCCGTGGGAGACACCTCGCTCCGGAGCCGTGCCTGATGGGGACCCTGGACGGCCCCCCGCCGGAGCAGATCCCGGGGAAGGTGCAGGTCCTGATTTCCGGCGGGGGGCCGAGCGGCCTGTTCCTTGCCTTGGACCTCGCGGCGCGCGGCATCCCCAGCACCGTGATTGAACCCCGCAGCGCCGTGGACCACACCAGGCCGCGGGCCAAGACCACCAACGCGCGCACCATGACGCACCTCCGCCGGCTGGGACTGGCGGACGCACTGCGCGCAGCGGCGCCGCTGCCGGTTGACTATGCGCAGGATGTCATTTTCTGCACCCGCCTGGCCGGACCCGCAGCCCATGAGTTGCGCCGGTTCCGGAACTCCTTCCAGCTGGTTCCTGGCCGTTATGGCCCGCAGCCCGAATGCGGGCAGCAGGTCCCGCAGCCGGTCCTCGAGGAGGTGCTCCGCGCCGCCGCAGCCCGCAACCCGCTGGTCACCTTCATCACCGGGTGGAGCGTGGTGGACGTGCAGGAACTGCAGGACCAGGAACTTCAGCGTGCAGAAGGCCAGGACACGGCAGGCCAGGGCACCGCGCCGCTGTACGCCGCCGTCGTCCAGGACGCATCCGGCAGCACGGCGACCATCCGGAGCAGCTATGTGGTGGGCGCCGACGGCGGTTCCTCCGCGGTGCGCCGCAGCCTGGGGATCCGCCTGGAAGGCGGTTCCGCTGCACTGTCCAATATCAGCATCCTGTTCCGCTCGAAGCAGCTGGGCCAGGCCATCACCCTGAACTCCGCCGTCCAGTACTGGGTGGTTGGGTCGGAGGCCGCCGGCATGGTGGGACGGATGGACCTGGCCGACACCTGGTGGGCCATCATCCAGGGCGTGGACCCCACCAAGGAGGTAGCCCCCGGTGACGCCGCGGCCCTGGTCCGCTCCCTGGTGGGGACGGACGCGGCGGATATTGACGTCGATGTGGTGGCCACGGATCCCTGGACGGCGCGCATGCTCCTGGCCCCGCAGTACAGCCGGGGAAACATCTTCCTGGTGGGGGACGCCGCGCACCTGAATCCGCCCTGGGGCGGGCATGGCTTCAACACGTGCGTTGGCGACGCCGCCAACCTCGCCTGGAAGCTTGCGGCCGATATCCAGGGCTGGGCAGGGCCGGAGATCCTGGACAGCTACGGCCATGAGCGCCGCCCGGTGGCAGCGCGGACCATCCGCGACGCCGCCGCAAACGGCAAGGCCCTGGCGTACCACTTCGCCGATCCCCGGCTGGACCACGACGGCCCCGACGGCGGGGCGGCACGTCGGGCGGTGCACGAAGCGCTTGCCGTTAAGCAGAGCGAGTTTGATTCGCTGGGCCTGGTGCTGGGCTACACATATGCTGATTCCCCGGCCGTGGTGCCGGACGGGTCCCCGGTCCCTGCCGAGGATCCCATCCGCTACGTTCCTTCCGCCACCCCAGGCGCGCTGCTCCCGCACGCCTGGCTGCAGGATTCCACTTCCTTGTACGACCGGCTGGACGGCGGCTTCACCCTTCTGGCCGACGGCGGAGCGCTGGGCGGGGTGCGGGGAGAGCACGCCTTCGCCGAGGTGCTGGACGCCGGTGCCCGGCAGGGCATCCCGGTGGCAGTTGCCGAGGTTGGGCCCGCCGGTGACGGCACCCCGCTGTCCGAGCTGTGGGGCGCCCCCGCGGTGCTGGTTCGTCCCGACCAGCACGTGGCGTGGCGTGGCAGTTCGGCGGAGGCCGCAGCGGCAGCTTTGGCCGTTGCTGCCGGGTTCGCCCCAGCCGGGGTATCACCGGGAACATCACCGCAGGGCACATCATTCAGCGTCCAGGACGAAACAAGGAGCAACCGTGTCGACGCCGTCATTCCGTGATTACCTCTTTGCCACCGATCATCCCCGCGTCGCGGACATCCGGGGCCTGGATGCCCGTGGGTACGCCGAGGCAGCCAAGCAGGACTCCTTCGCCGGCCCCATGATCGAGGGATGGAAGAAGCTGTACCCGCAGCCGTTCGTGGGGATCACCAGCGACGGCGTGCGGCGTGAGGGGCTGTTTCCGCTGGCGCCGGTCCGGCCCGGCGAGGAGGCGCCCACCGCGGAGATGGTGGCGGCAGCCCGGAAGCTCCTGGGAGTGGTGGGGCAGGAACAGGCGAAGAAGCTCACCTACGCCGTGGACGCCCCGGAGTGGCAGAGCTGGGCGAACCCGGAATTCATGCAGCACGATACCGGCCTCCGGCTGGATGAGCTGGAAACGCCGGTCCGCGATGCTGCCCTGGCCGTGGTGGAGGCATCCCTGAGTGCCGAGGGTTTTGAGCTGGTCCGCAACCTGATGCGCATCAACGGGTTCCTGGGGGGCCTGGTGGAGCTGCCCCTGCTGATGAACGAGTTCAGCTACAACTTCGCGCTGTACGGCGACCCTTCCGAAACGGAACCGTGGGGGTGGCAGATCTTCGGCCACCATGCGGCGCTCAACTGTCTGGTGGCGGGAACCCAGCTGGTGGTCTCGCCGGTATTTATGGGTGCCGAGCCGGACATGATCGACGACGGCCCGTACAAGGGCGTCCGGGTGTTCAAGGAGCGGATCGCCCTGGCCCGCGAACTGATGGCAGCGCTGCCGGCGGACCTGCGCGCAGCGGCCACCGTCTACGCGTCGATGGTGGACCCCGCCATGCCCGAAGGCCGCATCCACGCCGGCGATGAACGCCACCTTGGCGGGTGTTTCCAGGACAACCGGGTGATCCCGTACGAGGGCATCCGGGTGGCGGATATGCCGGCAGAAGCCCGCGGCCTCCTCGACGCGGTGGTGGACGACTTTATTGCCTACCTGCCCGCCGGCCCCCGCGCCGCCCGACGCCGGGAGATCCATGAGCAGTACGGCGAGAGCTTCTTCAGCTGGATCGGCGGCTGGGATGGCCAGGAAGCGTTCTACTTCCGGCTGCAGAGTCCTGTGGTGGTGCTGGAACTCGACCACCACACCGGGGTTTTCCTGGACAACGACGAGCCCGCGCCGTTCCACATGCACACCGTGGTCCGAACGCCCAACGGGAACGACTACGGCCGCGAACTGGTGAAGCAATACCCATCCATTGCTCCCTAACTGCCGTTTTCGACGTCCATAACGGCATCTACTCAGCAGTCGACGGTCCATAAAAGCCAAATGGCCCGGACTTCCTTTAGGAGGTCCGGGCCATGGGTTCTGAATTCGGGGTATCTGGAGGCGCTAGGAGATCTCCAGGGCTGCGCGGCGCTGCGGCGGCGGGCCCACCACGGTGAGGTCCATCTCTGCCTGGGCGCGCCCGAAACCCTCCATGTCCATGTAGGGGGTCCCGCCTTCGGTGTACATGTAGTCCTCGGTGGGCTTGTTGAAGTACTCGAAGAACCCGTTGAAGACCGACGGCGTGAGGAACCCGAGCATCTGGGTGTTGTGCGAGTCCAGGGCGAAGGAGTGGACAGTGCCTGCAGGGGCGTGCAGGAAGTCGCCCTTGGTCAGCAGCACCTCGCGGCCGTTGGCGTACAGCCACATCCGGCCTTCCGTGCAGATGAAGTTTTCCGTGTGTTCGGAATGGAAGTGCATCGGGATGTAGGGCGTCTTGGCTCCCTTGGTGTGCACGGCGAAGTAGTTCGAGCCGGTGTTGGCCGGCCGGGACAGGTAGGTGAACATCGTCTGGTAGCTGGCCAGCCGCTCGCCCTCGTGGGCGCTGAGGAAGTAGGGGCTCTGCGTGGGCGGCAGGCCGGCGTCGTGCTTGAAGGAAGGATCCACGCGCTCGACGTCCGGGAAGGTCATCCCGAACTCCGCCCCCACTTCAGCCTGTTCCTGGAGGCCGGCCGTGCCGCCTGCACGGACCGGGGGCACGTGCGAATCGACGGGGGTGCCCACCCGCTCGTAGTAAACCTCAGCCCCGCCCGGCGTCATCCAGTTCAGGAAGCGGGTGTAGTGGCTGGCCATCCGGTACGCGTGCGGGGTGTTGGGGGGAATGACCACGGAGTCTCCCGGGGTGAGGATGCGGCTTTCGCCGGGCAGCCAGACGTGCAGGATCCCGTCGAAAACGTAGAGCGTCTTGTGCTCCACTTTGTGGCTGACGAATGGCGACTCTGCCCCCATGCCGCCCGAGATGTAGGCAGCGCTGAAGATGCCGCCGGTATCGGCTGCACGGGCGATGACCGTCACCAGCTGGCCGTTGATTTCGTAGCGTGCGCCTTCGCCCGAGGCCATGTAGTAGGGGACAGCTTCGCCGGGCAGCGCGTTGGCAACCGGCAGCTGCTTGTTCATTTCCTCAACGCTGAGGGACATGGGTTCCTTCTTTCCAGTCGGCCGGCCATCGCCGGAGCGTGACCTACATCATGGCTGCCTGGAGCCTCCTGTCACGAGTCGGGATTCCAATGAGTGAAAGCTGAACTTGGCACTACGGGCGGCGGGGGAAGCGGCACAGTACCGCTTCCGCAAGGCTGCCGACCTAGGACTCACACTCCTTGCAGTACTTCCTGCCGTCCTTTTCCCTGGCGAGCTGGCTGCGGTGGTGCACCAGGAAGCAGGACATACAGGTGAATTCGTCGGCCTGGACCGGCACCACCTGGATGAGCAGCTCCTCGTTGGACAGGTCCGCCCCGGGCAGTTCGAAGCTGTCCGCGAGCTCGGTCTCGTCGACGTCGGCGATGGCCTCCCTTCGGCCTGACTTCTCGGTTTTCAGCTCCTCGAAGCCGCTGTTCGGCTCTTCCTCGGGCGTCACCCGGGGAGCGTCATAGTCCACTGACATTGGTGCGTTCTCCTGTCGGCTGGATGCAGTTCGTCCTGAACAGTGCAACAACAGAGCATGGGCGGCGGATATTCCCGACCTGTTTTGTAGGTAGACTGACCTACCTACTATCACCCATAAAAGGAGTCCCCTTTGGCCGCTCGGGATACCGGTGCGCAGACCGCTGCGCACACGCCTATGCCGCCGAAGCGTCCGGCCCGCGCGCTGCTGCTTCAGGCTGCGGCGCGGCTCTTCTATGCACAGGGCGTGGCTGCCACAGGCATTGACACCATCACCACCGAAGCCGGGGTGGCCAAGAAGAGCCTCTACAACAACTTTGCTTCCAAGGCCGAGTTGGTAGCGGCGTACCTCGAGGCCCGGCATGCGGAATGGCTGGGGCTGTACAGCCGGCGGCTGGAGGGTGCCAGGAATCCGCGCGAGCGGGTGCTGGCCGTTTTTGACGCCTATACGGACCATGCCAACGCCGCCTACCTCAACGGGTTTCGTGGATGCGGACTGCTCAATGCGGCAGCGGAACTGCCAGCAGGTGCGCCGGGGCGGCTGGCGGTCCGGAAGCACAAGGAAGAGGTTGAGGGACTGTTGGCACGGCACGTGGCCGAGGTGCTTCCGGCAGGTGATGGCCGCGCCGCCGGACTCGCCCGGCATCTGGCCTTTCTTTTAGAGGGTGCCATGGCCCGGGCCGGACTCGAGGGCAATGACGCGTGCCTGAAAGAGTGCCGGACCATCGCTGCCCGGCTGCTGGCGGACGTTTGAAAACGGCGGCCGGTTCGGCCAATGCGCCGCTCTGGGGCGCTTTGTGCGTGGTGGCGGCCTCCGTGTTGTGGGGCACCACGGGCACCGCTGCCACGTTCGCGCCGTCCGTGAGTCCGCTGGCCATCGGTGCGGTGGCCATGGGAATCGGAGGCCTGCTGCAGGCGCTGTACGCAGCCAACGCGATCACTGGCCAGTGGCCGGGCCTGCTGGACCGCTGGCGCTTGGTGACCCTCGGCGCGGCGGCGGTGGCCGTCTATCCGCTGGCCTTTTACAGTTCCATGCGGCTCTCCGGCGTGGCGGTGGGAACGGTGGTGTCCATCGGTTCCGCGCCGGTGGCGGCCGCGCTCATCGAGCGTTTAGCCGACGGTAAACACCTGACCCGCCGGTGGATGGCGGGAGCACTACTGGGCGTCTCGGGCGCAGCCCTGCTGTCCTTCGCCGGGCATGCGCCGGCCGGTTCCCCTGGCAATTCCTGGACATCGCTGGCCGGGATAGCCCTGGGCCTGCTGGCCGGCGCCACCTATGCCCTCTATTCCTGGGCAGCGCACCGCCTGATCACCGGCGGGCTGTCGTCGCGGGCGGCCATGGGGGCCGTCTTTGGGCTCGGCGGACTGCTGTTGATGCCCGTGCTGGCAGTCACCGGCCGGCCCCTGGTTGAGTCATGGGTCAATTTCTCGGTGGGCGCCTACATGGCACTGGTGCCGATGTTTGCCGGGTACGTCCTGTTTGGATGGGGCCTGGCCAGGATCCGGGCCAGCACCGCCACCGGGATTTCCCTGCTTGAAACCGTGGTGGCCGCTGGGCTGGCGGTCCTGGTGGTGGGTGAGCGGTTGCCGCCGCATGGCTGGCTTGGCGCCGTCGTCGTCATTGTCAGCCTCTTTGTCCTGACGCCGCGGCAGTCAGCCCGCGGGCCGCTCCGGCCGCTTTCTCCGCCCGGGAAAAAACTTGCTCAGCAGCAGGCCGGTGCCCAGCCCCACGAGTGAAAGCCCCAGGACCACAAGGGCAACGATCCGGCCGCCGGCGCCGGCGATGAGCAGCACCAGCCCGGTCAGGCCCGCGAGCGCACCGAGAAAGAGGTCCACCCTGAACCGGGGCGCAGGGTAGCCGGAGAGCAGCTCCATGGCCAGGTGGGGGTCATCGGCGATCAGCCCCAGCTCCAGCTCCTTGAGCAGCCGCCGTTCCTCGTCGGACATTGGCATGGGATCCCCTGGTTTCCAGGTGATAAGGGATATCGGTATCGACGCTAAAACTCCCGTGCCGCTGCGTCAAGAGGCCCGGCTGCATCGCCGTAAGCATCCATCCAGGACGTCGTACCGCAGTACATTCCCCAGGACCCTCACGCCCTGGGTGGGGACGTGCGGGGTGGACTTGGCTGGCGGCATCAGATGTGCGACAGGCAGCCCGGCGAGCAGGAGGCAATGGTCCGCGACGAGCCTGCGGTGGCACCGCCACCACACGGTTTCGCTGCACATGATGGCAGTCTGTTCCGATTGGGCGGCAGCTACGAGCTCTTCCGCTGCAGCGCCGAAGTCCGCGGTGCGCATGTAGGCGGCGTAGGCCCGGAACGACTCGTTGCGCAGGGCCGTATCGGGGGAATCGGGAGGAAGCTTGCGGAAGCCACCCAGCTGCTTTTCCCAGCGGTAGCTGATTCCCGCTTCCGGCAGCCACTCTGCCATGCGGTCCTTGCCAAAGTGGGGGTGCTTCCTGCTGCCCGGCCCGATCCGGACATCCACGAGCGACGCCACACCGGCGGCCTGCAGCCGCGAGGCGAACTCCGCCTGGGAAGCGGTCCCGTGGCCGACAGTGAACAGGGCCCTCACGCAAGCAATGATAGGCACAGCTCCCGGCCGTCTCCCAACAGGCCGGGGGTGGGGATACCAGTCGCCGGGAACCAGTCATCGGGAAGCAGCGGGGCGCTGCGTATGACCAAGCTCGCCAGGCCTTGGTTTCGTCTCTGCGCCGCCCTGCAATAATCTGAACCAATCGGTTGTGCGCGGGGGTGCAGGCGCCCGGTGCAACAGGCAGCACTGTAAGTTCGGGCGACATCACACCAGACGAGGCGGACCCGCATGACGGCTTCAGACCAGCAGCACCCACAGCGCACAGGG